>JASHQK010000458.1 GCA_030039195.1 Candidatus Sulfotelmatobacter sp. | reverse complement strand
CAGCCGCCATCCGCTTGGCCCGCGATTCGATCCGAATGTTTGATCAGATGATTGCCTCCAAAGGTGATTACCTCCACGCCGTTTCCTCGCGCACGGAGGGATTGCGGAGACTGGGTGAGGCCCAACTGAAGGCAGGCCGGTCCGCGGAGGCGCGCGGCTCTGCCGATTTGGCGCTCGCAGCCAGCCGCCAGATGAGCCAAGCCCCGAATGATCGCGCGAATTTGGTGGAGGCGCTGATTCTGGCGGGGAACGCGAGCGCCGCTACTCGGGATCTGGCACGCGCCGAAAGCCTGCTGCGCGAGGCCCGCGACGAAGCCCAAAAGATCGCCCGGTCCGAGGAACTTACCAGCTTGATCCCGCTCGCCCGTGCCGAGGAAACGCTGGGGGCCTTTTATCTGCGCCGACATCGCACGCAGGACGCGCGTGCCTGCTACCAACGGCTGGCGGATCTCTGGAATCAGTTTCCCGAATCGAACGAGTACGTACAGCGCCAAAGAGGCACCAGCAAACGACTGCTGGGCTCCCTTCCTTGATTTCTGCGGACTAAGGACTTCCGCACACATTCCTGATCCAATCTCCGTGACGCGGCTTACCCTTCCCTTATTTGGGCGGAACTGGCCGTCTTCTTTGTCTAACGGACGCAAAGAGCACGCCTTGCAACTCGAAGAAAAGAGAGCAGGACTGTCGAACTACTGGCAGCACAAGTTTCCCAGTGCTCATCTTCTGAGCCAGGTAACTTCCTTGCCAGCACTCGTCGGCGCCCCCATTGCCTAACGAGCATTGTTCATTCGGAATGAAACCGGCAGCCCTGTTACAGCTATCCAGAACTTTTTTGTCTTTCCTGTCACTTTTTGCTTCTCTTTTCCGATTTCCTCAGTAGAGAGCGGAATTCTGGCAATCTCAGGTTCCTAAGGTCCTTTTTGGGGGCAATAGGGCAAATTCTGATAAGGGGCCGGAGGTATTACATGACGTACTTTGATTGCTTCGTAATCGCCGCGTGGATGTTCGCCATTGGATGGTTTTGGGGGGCCATCTACATGCAAAACCAGAATGAGCAAGAGGAAACTCCGCGCGCAGTTTACAAACTGGAACGCTTTACCGAGTGCGAAGCGCGGCTTCCGTTCGGAGATAGCGCCAGCGCCGATTGAAAAGCCCTGTTTGTCCTGGCCGTGTTTTGCTCGCCGTTTTCGATTTCACTAACTAGAGACGGGAACTCTCGACCTTCCCCACGCGAGTTCCCTGGGGCTCAAGAATTTTTCTTCAGGAGGATGGTATGAGTTACGAGCACTTTCGACGCTTGCTTAAAGTTTGTGTGCCAGCCTTCCCACTCTGTCCACTGGCGTCAGCCCAGTCGGGGAACTCAACATCAGCAGTTCTTTCAACATCTTGCCCAAAAAGAGGACCTATGAATCCTAAGCTGAGCATCATCTGCCTCACCACGCTCGCGACCATTCTGCTGCAGGCCGGCCTCTTGGGCCAGGCTGCGCGCTATACCGGCGGCGTCCAGACGCGGTCTTTGGTTACTGAACCGGTGGACGACAGCGAATTAGTGCGCCTTTCGGGTAACACGCCCTTCGCCACTTCCGCAGCAAACGATCGCGGCGCGTTATCCGACAGTTTTCCAATGGAGCACATGTGGCTGCAGTTACAGCGCCCTGCAGAACTCGACCAGGAACTCGTGAATCTTATCGATGAGATGACCCAGTCCGGCTCGCCGAACTTCCACCGCTGGTTGACGGCCGAGGAATTCGGGAGCAGGTTCGGCGTCTCGCAGCAGGACATCGCAAGGATTTCGGGCTGGCTGACATCGCACGGTTTTCAGATCGACGCTGTTTCCCCCTCGGGAATGGTCATCGAGTTCTCGGGTACGGCAGGGCAGATACGCGGGGCGTTCCACACCGAAGTTCACAAATTGAACGTCAACGGACAGCCCCACATCGCCAACGTGAGCGATCCCCTGATCCCGGTTGCGCTGGCGGGAGTTGTGAAGGGGGTGGTTTCGTTGCACAACTTCATGCCGCATACCAACTTCACGAAGCGGAGCCAATTTACCGTCAATGATGGCACAAATGGGGTTTTTTATGCTGTTGCGCCGGCCGACCTGGCGACTATTTACAACCTTAATCCGCTGTTTAGGTCTGGCATCACCGGTGCGGGCCAGACCATAGTAGTTGTCGAAGACACTCTGCTCAAAGACCCTTCGGATGTCGTCACTTTTCGCAACGCCTTCGGACTGTCCCGCTACTCTGGCGCTTTCACGCAGGTGATTCCTGCTGGAGCAAATACTTGCGGCAATCCGGGGGTGAACGGCGATGAGGACGAAGCCGCCATCGATGCAGAGTGGGCCGGCGCCGCTGCACCGAACGCAGCCATCGAGCTGGCGGCCTGCGCAGATACCACCACCGTGTTTGGCGGACTAATCGCTATGCAGAATATGATTAATTCGAAGCTGCCGCCGTCGATCATAAGCATGAGCTACGGCCAATGCGAGTCTCAAAACGGCAATGCTGCGAATGCAGCCTACCTGTCTACCTACCAGCAGGCCGCGGCTGAAGGCATATCGGTGTTCGTTTCGGCGGGAGACGAGGGCGCCGCCAGTTGTGACGCCGACGAACCCTATGCGACCCAAGGCATTGCCGTAAGCGGTTTGGCCTCCACGCCCTATAACGTAGCGGTGGGAGGCACCGATTTCGCTGACCTTTACGATAATTTGGATGGCGGACCAGCTCTAAGTACGTATTGGAATTCTGCGAATACCCCAACCTATGAGTCCGCGAAGTCGTACATCCCCGAGATTCCATGGAACGATTCTTGCGCGAGCCGGTTGATATACACCATTGAGGGTTATTCACAAGGATATGGTCCGGCCGGTTTTTGCAACAGTGCGACGGGGAGTCCTTTTGTGGACACAGTCGCCGGCAGTGGCGGCCCGAGCTCCTACTCCAAACAACCCAAATGGCAAACCGGAGTGGTGGGTCTTCCAACAGGTTCCGGCGGCCCACGCTACCTGCCGGATGTTTCGTTGTTCGCAGGCAACGGGGTCTGGACTCACTTCTATCCTTTCTGCCTGACTGACCCGGCGCAGGGCGGGGTACCGTGTAACTACAATAACGTGGACGACGTTCTTGACCTTGCTGCTGGCGGCACTTCATTCGCTTCGCCGATTATGGCCGGCATCATGGCGCTGGTAGACGAGAAAGCCGGCGCCAGACAGGGCAATCCCAACCCCTCGTTCTACAAACTGGCCGCCGCCGAATACGGTCCCAGCGGAAGCACCTCCTGCAACTCCGATGGCGGGACTTCGGTAGATCCACTCTTACCCGCTGGGTACTGCATTTTCTACGACGTGACCATGGGCGATAACGACGTAGTCTGCGCAGGTAACACGAATTGTTATGGCTCCTCGACATCTGGCGCAACCACGTACTATGGCGTGCTTTCTGAATACTCCACAGCTCTCAGTCCGGCCTACGTATCGAATACGGGCTGGGATTACACGACGGGAATCGGTACTGTGAATGCCTACAATCTTGTGAACTCCTGGTGGCTTGTGAACGGCTGGTAAGTGCTCTTCGCGAGTGGGGCCTCGACAACTTCGGCCCCACTCGCCCAGGGCGTTTCGATCTTTTCGCAATTTTGCGCTTTCTGTTCGCTCAATCTGCCCCAATACGGGCAGACATCGCTGCTGGAGAGCAACCTGCCAAGGAATAGCCGGCTGGAACTCATCGAGTCCGATGAGCGCTGGGAGTGAGGAAGCCGCTCGCTCCCAGCGGCGTAGAAGTCATCGGATCGAAAGATTCCCACATGCCTCAGAAAACTCATGCGCGTCCTTTCCCCACGGCCTGCGCTTTCCGCAAACTTCGCTCGAACTCCAGCGGCGGACGATAGCCGAGCGCCGAGTGCAAGCGCTGCTGGTTATAGATTTTTTCCAGGAACTCTGCGATCGAGGCCCGCGCTTCTTCCAGATTGCGTAAGTTGGCGGGTTTGAGATCCCGGTGAATGACGCGATGGTCGTGAGCGCTTAACAGGCCGTCCGCCAACTGCAAGCCGATGCGGAGCACGTCTCTAATCGGCAGGGGCCCACGTCCGAGTCTGCCATCCAGCCCAACACCTCCCACGTACTCCATCACCAAATAGTCGATTTCCCCTTGGCTGCCGAATTCGTAAACGGTGGGTGATGGCGAGACCGATTGCAACCTTTCGGGGCTTTACTGTCTACGCTGAGTTGCGGTACTCTCTGGCCCTTGGTCTGCATGAGCGCGCTTACGTGGCCCACTAGCTCCACTATTTGCCCGCCCCTGCTCTCCCGCGTCCACATCTCGCCGCATACCCCCCCAGGGTAGGGGTGGAGCAAAATCCCCTCAATGCGTATAACCCCGTCAACGGCACAAGTCATTGTCCGCCATGCAGAATCGCCGTAATCATTTAGTCATCGCCATCGCCGCAACAGGCGTTCTCATGATGCGGTTTCGGCAGCGATTCACG
>JASHQK010000457.1 GCA_030039195.1 Candidatus Sulfotelmatobacter sp. | reverse complement strand
GGTGAGGCCGTAGACGCCGTTGTCTTCGATGATGTAAATGATCGGCAGATTGCGGCGCATGAGGTGAATGAATTGTCCGATGCCGATGGATGCGGTGTCGCCATCGCCCGAGACGCCGATGCAGATCAGCTTGCGGTTGGCGAGCAGTGCGCCCGTAGCGACGGAGGGCATGCGTCCATGGACGGCGTTGAAGCTGTGCGAGCGGCTGAGAAAATACGCTGGTGTTTTTGAGGAGCAGCCGATGCCGCTCGGCTTGATGACGAACTCGGGTTCGACGCCCATCTCGAACATGGCTTCGATGATGCGTTCGGAGATGGCGTTGTGGCCGCATCCCGCGCAGAGCGTGGTTTTGCCGCCCTTGTAGTCGATGACGGTGAGGCCGATGCGATTGGTCTTTGGGCCGGGGGCGGATGTGCCGGGTTCAACAGTGGTGGTGGACATTTATGTTTTCCTCAGGGGCCAAAGCCCCTCTATTAAGAGCTCTTTAACGCGGCCCTGAAGGGCCACTCTTCCACGGTGCGATGCGTTTCTGGCGCTTTCAAGTCCAACCTATCTGCCTTCAATGCTCGTCAGTTCGTCGGTGATCGAGCGCGCGTCGAGAGGCAGTCCGGTGATGTGCGAGATGCTGCGCAGGCGTCCGATCAGTTCTGGCTTCAGATCGAGCTTGAGCAGGCAAAGCATCTGCGCGTCGCGGTTCTGTTCGACTATATATACGCGTTCATGCTGCTCGATGAATTCGTGCACCTCACGCGTGAAGGGATAGGCGCGAAGCCGGAGATAATCCGTTTCGATTTTGTATTCCTCACGGAGTTGATCCCGGCTTTCAGTGATTCCCCAATGTGAAGTTCCGTAGCCTATGATTCCGATTTTCGCGTCGCGACCCTTCGTGATTTCCGGCCGCGGAACGAATGAGCGCGCGGTTTCGAATTTGCGGTTCAGGCGCTCCATGTTGTTTTCAAAATCGTCGGCGCGCTCGCTGTATTGCGCGCGCTCGTTGTGGCCGCTGCCGCGTGCGAAATAAGCGGACGCAGGATGCGATGTGCCGGGTAGTGTGCGATAGCCGATGCCGTCGCCGTCGACATCTTTGTAGCGGGAGAAACTGCCGAGGCGGTCGAGATCTTCCTTGCTCAGAACTTTACCGCGTTTGATTGGCGTGGTCGGATGCTGAAAGGGATCTGACATCCAGTTATTCATGCCCAGATCGAGATCGGACATGACGAACACCAGCGTCTGAAATTGCTCGGCGAGATTGAAAGCCTCGGTCGCCATATTGAAGCATTCTTCAACCGAGCAGGGAATCAGCATGATGTGCTTGGTGTCGCCGTGCGAGAGAAATGCCGTGGAAAGGATGTCGCCCTGCGAAGTGCGCGTGGGCAGGCCGGTGGAGGGTCCGACGCGCTGGATATCCCAGATCACGCCGGGAACTTCGACGTAATAAGCCAGGCCCGCAAATTCCGACATGAGCGAAATGCCGGGCCCGGCCGTCGCAGTCATGGAGCGCGCGCCGGCCCACCCCGCGCCAATGACCATGCCGATGGCGGCGAGTTCATCCTCCGCTTGCACGATGGCAAACGTGGCTTTGCCGTCGGGGCCGATGCGGTGTTCCTTCATATACTCGATCATCGTTTCAACCAGCGACGACGAGGGCGTGATGGGATACCAGGTGACGACCGTGCATCCCGCGAACATGCAACCGAGTGCGGCGGCGGAGTTGCCGTCGATGATGATTTTGCCCGCGGTCTTGTCCATACGCTCGATGTAGAAGGCGCCGCGTTTTTCAAGATTAGCTTTGGCGTATTCGAATCCGGCCTGGGCCGCAGCGAGGTTGAGGTTGGCCGCTTTCACTTTTTTCGCGAACTGCTTGCGGATGGCCTTCTCAACTTCCGGCATCTCGATGGTGAGCAGGTTGGCGACGACGCCAACGTAGACCATGTTCTTGACGAGTTTGCGCAGCTTGGCCTCAGGACAGACCTGCGCGACGATCTTGTCGTAAGGGACGGAATAGAAGACGAGATCGTTGCGCAGCTTGTGCAGCTGTAGTGGATCGTCGTAGAGAACCGAAGCCCCGGGCGCAAGCGACATGACGTCTTCCGTCGCCGTCTCGGGATTCATGGCGACGAGGAAATCGATTTCCTTTTTGCGCCCGATGTACCCGTTCTTATTGGCGCGGATCGTATACCAGGTGGGCAGTCCCGCGATGTTCGACGGGAACATGTTCTTGCCCGAGACCGGAACTCCCATCTGAAAAATGCTGCGGAGAAGAACTGTGTTTGAACTCTGCGAACCGGAGCCGTTTACCGTCGCGACCTGAATGCTCATGTCGTTGACGATGCGCTTTCGACCCGTGCCGCCGGCGGACTGCTGCGGCACGACATCCGTAGTGGCCATCCCAACACCTTCCTTCAGTCAAGGGCGGAACCCAATCGCCCGTATTTAAGAGTGCGAGAGGAAAACATTTCAATTATACGGCGGCATGACTGGCCTGTCGCGGCGAATCGCCCGTCTGAAGCGGAGAGGAATCCGCGTTGGAAACGGCTCCCACAAGGAAGCGAGCGCAGATCCTTCGTCGGCAGGGAAAGCCTCCTCAGGATGACAACCCTTTGCCTATTCCGTTTTGAAGAACTGGGCGATGCTTCGGAATTTATTATATCGTGACACGACTAATTCGGCGGGAGGGATTTTTTTCAGCTCGGCGAGATGCTTCTGCAGGCTGACATCGAGCAGATTGGCGGCGGCTTCGTGATCGCGATGAGCCCCGCCTTCGGGCTCAGGAATAATGTCGTCAACGCAGCCCAGTTCCTTGAGATCGGTCGCGGTAATGCGCATGGCTTCGGCGGCGAGTTCTTTCTTAGTGGCGTCGCGCCACATGATCGCGGCACAGCCTTCGGGCGAGATTACAGAGTAGATGGAATTTTCCATCATCAACACGCGATCGGCGACGGCAATCGCCAGTGCGCCACCACTTCCGCCGACGCCGATCACGGTAGCGATGATCGGAACCTCGAGACGCGCCATTTCACGCAGATTGTAGGCGATGGCCTCGGCCTGTCCGCGCTCTTCAGCATGAATGCCGGGGTAAGCGCCGTCGGTATCGACGAGAGTGAAAATAGGGCGGCGGAATTTTTCCGCGATCTGCATCACACGAATCGCCTTTCGGTAGCCCTCGGGATGAGGCGTGCCGAAATTGCGAAAGACGCGTTGCTTCATGTCGCGCCCTTTTTGCGTGCCGACGACCAGGACTTCTTCGCCGTGAAAGCGTGCCATGCCGCAGACGATGGCGGCGTCGTCGCCGAAGCCGCGATCCCCGTGAATTTCGCTGAAATCGGTGAAGATGCGCTCGATGTAGTCGAGAGTTTGCGGGCGCTGCGGATGGCGCGCCAGTTCGGTTCTCTGCCAGGCGGTGGGAGGCGCGTTGATGTCACGGCGCAACGTCTCAAGGCGATCCTGAAGCTGCTCGATCTGGCGGCGCGTTTCGGCGCCGTCGCCATTCAATTTCAGATGAGCGACCTGACGTTCGATTTCTTCGAGTTCCTGCTGCGCTTTTTCGGAAGCTGCCATGCAATCAGCGCCTAAAGGCGCTCTCTTAATGTTCGGCTTTCGGCGCGAAGCCGCGCCCTTTCAAAGCGTGAGAGTTCTGAATCGACAACTACAACGCGTCAGCTGATCACGCGAACGCTGCCGCGCCCGCACAATTGCTCGACACGAGCGATGAAATTGCGATCTGGAAGGACATTATATCCGTCCGCTTCCATCACGACCATGAAATCGCCCTGGCGTTCCACGTCGAACAATACCTTGGCTTCTCCTTTGCGCTCGAGAAAAAGTGCGTGCAGGTCGTCGACGGTTGTCTCGGCCGAGGTTTCGAGCGGAATGCGGATGCGGATGGCGCGCGGGAGCGGGATCTTAGCGTCTTCGAGCGGAATGATTTCCGCGGCGGTGATCTTGGGATTTGCGCCCTCTTCGATGCGGACCCCGGCCTTCACGAGTACAGGAACTTCAAGTTTGACTTTGTCGCCGATGCGCTTGTAGGCCTCAGGAAAGACGATCATGTCGATGGATCCCGACATATCTTCGAGCGTGGCCTGCGCGTAGAAGTCGCCGCGCTTGGATTTGAGCACGCGAACATTGCCGATCATGCCGGCAGTGGTGATGGTTTCGTCCTTGCCCGTCGAGCGATCCATGGCGGCGATTTCTTCCGTGCGGAGCGCCTGCAGATCGAGAAGTTTGTCACGGTACTTTTCCAGGGGATGGCCGCTGATGAAGAAGCCTAGTATTTCTTTCTCGGCAGCGAGGCGCGTGTGCTCGTCCCAGTCGGGAACATTGGGAAGTTTGCCATTCTGCTCCGCCATTTCCTCTTGCTGAAAAACTCCGAACAAGCCATGCTGGCCGAATTCGGCGTCGCGCTGGGCTTTTTGCCCTTGGTCCATTGCTTTGTCAAGGACAGCCATCAGTTGTGCGCGGCGGCCGAAGGAATCCATGGCGCCGCTCTTGATCAGCGATTCGAGCACGCGCTTATTCAAGAGGCGCAAATCGACGTGCTCGCAGAATTCGAAGATCGATTTGAAGCAGCCGAGTCTCTTGCGCGCGGCGACGATCGATTCGATGGCGTTGCCGCCGACGTTTTTGACAGCGGCCAAGCCAAAGCGGATCGATTCGCCGTGCGGAGTGAAGTTCGCGTCGGAAACGTTGATGTCCGGAGCTTCGACGGCGATTCCCATCTCGCGGCATTCGTTGATGTACTTCACGACATCGTCGGTCGAGCCGGTCACCGAGGTAAGTAGCGCGGCCATGAACTCCACGGGATAGTGAGTCTTCAAATACGCAGTGTGATACGCAAGCAGCGCATAGGCAGCCGAGTGGGACTTGTTGAAGCCGTATCCGGCGAATTGCGCCATGAGATCAAAAATCTTCTCGATCTTCTTTGGCGGATATTTTCGTTGCGTAGCGCCTTCAATGAAACGCTCGCGCTGCTGCGCCATCTCTTCCGGCTTTTTTTTGCCCATGGCGCGGCGGAGCAGGTCGGCTTCGCCGAGGGAGTATCCGGCGAGCCGGTTGGCGATCTGCATGACCTGTTCCTGATAGACGATTACGCCCAGCGTTTCTTCAAGAATTTTCTGCAACTCGGGCAATTCGTATTCGATTTTCTTGCGGCCGTGCTTGCGGTCGATGAAATCATCGATCATGCCGCCCTGGATGGGGCCGGGACGATAGAGCGCGTTGAGAGCCGTGAGGTCTTCAATCGAATTCGGCTGATAGCGGCGTAGCACATCGCGCATGCCGCGAGATTCAAACTGGAACACGCCGGAGGTCAGCCCCTTGTGAAAGACTTTTTCGTAGGTTTCCTGATCTTCCAGCGGAATCTGCTCCAGCGTCATGGGCGTGCCGCGTGTCTGCGCGATCAGCTTCAGCGTGTCGGTAAGAATCGTCAGAGTGGTCAGACCGAGGAAATCCATCTTCAACAGGCCCATTTTTTCGATGGCGACCATGTCGAAGGCGGTGACGATTTCGTCGTTTTTCGTCTTGTGGAGTGGAACGAGTTCTGTGAGCGGTCGCGGGGAGATGACGACACCGGCCGCGTGCACTCCGGAGTTGCGGACTAAGCCCTCCAGCTTCCTCGCCGTGTCGAGCAGTTCCTGCATTTGAGAATCTTTTTCGTAGGCTTCGCGCAGGGGCGGAGATTCTTCAATGGCTTCGTCGAGGGTGATGTTGAGCGTCTGCGGGACCATCTTCGCGATGCGATCGACATCGGAGTAAGGAATGTCCATGGCGCGGCCAACGTCTTTGATTGCGGCTTTGGCGGCCATGGTGCCGAAGGTGATGATCTGGGCGACGTTGTCGCGGCCGTATTTCTGCGTGACGTATTGAATGACCTCGCCGCGGCGATTCATGCAGAAATCAATGTCGATGTCGGGCATGGACACGCGCTCGGGATTGAGGAAACGTTCGAAGAGCAGTTCGTGCTGGAGCGGATCGAGGTCGGTGATGCCGAGCGCGTAGGAGACCAGCGAACCGGCGGCGGATCCGCGGCCGGGGCCGACGGGAATGTCACGTTCTTTGGCGTAGCGGATGAAGTCCCAGACGATGAGGAAGTATCCGGAAAACTTCATCTGCTGGATGATGCCAAGTTCGCGCTCCAGGCGCTGCTCGTAGTCGACGAGAGAGTGCTTGAGCCTGCCCTGATCGGCGAGTGTGCGGAGGGTTTCAAGACGGCGGGCAAATCCTTCGCGCGTAACGTGAAGGAAGTAGCTGTCGATGGAGTATCCGGGCGGGACATCGAATTGTGGGAACGGCGACGCGACTTTTTCGAGACGCAGGTTGCAGCGTTCCGCGATCGAAAGCGTGCGCGAGACGACTTCCGGCGAGTCTTTGAACACGCGATACATTTCGTCGTGGTTCTTGACGAAAAATTGTGTGCCCTCGAACTTCATGCGCTCCGTGTCGCGGATCGATTTGCCGGTTTGAATGCAAACCATTACGTCCTGCGCGTGGGCGTCATCTTCGCAGAGATAGTGGCTGTCGTTGGTCGCGACGAGCGGAAGGCCGAGATCTTGTTCGAGTTGGAACAGACCAGGATGGATGCGGTGTTCCATGGCGAGGCCCTGATCCTGAATTTCGAGATAGAAGTTCTGTTTGCCGAAGATTTCGGCGAACTGGCCCGCGGCGTCGCGCGCGGCGTCATAGTTATTCTCCATCAAGCGTTCGGCGACTTCGCCCTTCAGGCATCCGGAGAGGCCGATCAGGCCGCGTGCGTGCTCGGCAAGAAATTTCTTGCTGATGCGTGGCTTGTAATAGAACCCGTGCAGTGAGGCTTCGGACGTGATCTTGATCAGATTGCGGTAGCCTTCTTCGTTTTCGGCGAGCACGAGCAGATGATTGTAAGTGTCGCCCTCGGGCGGCGTGCGCTCAATGTTGTGGTCTTCTTTTTTGCAGATGTAGAGCTCGCATCCGACGATCGGCTTGACGCCGTGCTTGTGCGCGGCATTGACAAAGTGCACCGCGCCGAAAATGTTGCCGTGATCGGTCATGGCGACGGCGGGCATGCCAAGCTGGGCCACGCGTTGGCAGAGTTTTTCTACGTCACAGGCGCCGTCGAGCAGGGAATAGTCGGTGTGCAGGTGCAGGTGGACGAATTGGGACATGGGGCTGTGGCTAGTTTAGCGCACGAGGGAATAGAGGAAGGGTGTGGAGGGCTGTGCGTTTCGGGGACGTTGCGTCATCGCCGGAGCTAGGCTGGCGGCAAGCCTCCGAGCATGGTGTAGTTCAACCGCGGCGCCTTGGCAAGCAAAGCTGAAATCTTTGGATTGGGGAAGCGGCGCGTGTAGGGTTTCGCCCAGCTGATCTCCCATGGCTCAATCTCTGCAGGCATGGCCTGCTCGACCCCGGTCTGCTGCTGGAAAAAGCCCGGATCTTCCAGGCCGTCGACGCACCGTGCGATCAAGCGTCCAATAGCGGAGTCGTGCTCGGCATAGAGGCCCATTCCGTTGACTTCCCCAAACTCTGCGAGCATCACAAGTGGAGCGAGCGCATATAAGTGGGAATGCAACGCCAATTGGCCCCGGTTCATTTCGATCGGCAGTGTCCCGTCCTCGCGAATGTCGCTCAACCCCTGGCCGTACGTATCCATCGCCCATTGAAACAACGCGCGGTCGTCGTTGGCGACGGCGGCGGCAGCCACGGCGAATCCCGCCCAATACAGATGATGGCTGTAGCCATCGTTTGGTCCGGGGCGCAGGCGTCTGGCGTCGTAGTAGGCACGGTTCGCATTCGCCAATTGCCTCAGCCAGCCCGTGATCGTCCTGCTTTGCTCGTCAGACACGACGCCGCTGGAGCGCACCTTCAGAAACGCGATTGCCCATGCTCCCAGATTCGATCCCTGTTCGTAGACCGCCTGATGGCCGTCCATTCTTCCCGCGAGGGCTCCCTGATTGGCTGCTGCTTCGAGGAGCGAAACCGCACACTCGGCCGCAGCCCGGCTGCCCTTCGTTTGGAACGCATCTGCCGCTTTGACGACGGCCCGCGAGAAGTCCTGGATGAGGGCGACAGATTCTTTGTGCGCCTGGAGCAAAAGGGGATCAGGGATCGAATGTTGAGGGTCGAGGAGGTAAGAATTCGTGGCGAAGTCACGGGGGAGCGGAGAAGTTGCGGGACAGGAAAAAGCGGATTCGTTTGCCGTGATCGGGTTATCCCACGGCGACCGCAAAGGGGCGTCGCTTGCAAAAGCCCTAAGAGTTAGAAGGAAACTAACGAGAGCAACGATCCAGACCGAACGCGAAGCGTGCCTCATGTCTACCCCACGCAGCCTTGAATATTGGGCATGACCAAGCCAAGGCTTTAGACGTTCGCGAACGTAGGTAGCTTAACACAGAATTTCCGTCGCCAAGGCTGCACAGCCCAGGGTGACTAATCTCGCTTCCGAGCGGATTAGTCCGCGCCCGCGCCTGCTGCTTGCGCCTTCGGCAGTAGCTTGCGGGTCTGGGCGATCAGTTCGGCGACTTCGAAGGGCTTAACCAAGTAGGGGACGTTGTTTTCCTGCAGGAATCGACGGGCATCGCTCTGGACGTTGTCGGCGTCGATGCCGTTGGAGAATGTGAACAGGACGTGGCCGTCGATGGCTGGGCAGTTCGACTTGATCCAGGCATAGGATTCGCGGGCATTCCATTCACCGGGCATTTTGCCGTTGAGGATCAAGGCGTCGAAGGGCTCAGAGAGCAAGCGAGTCTTGACTTCCTCGGTGGACTTGGACGCAACGACAGCGGCTCCCGCGCCCGCCAGCACATCGCGCTCGAATTCGAGAACGGCTTCTTCCTCTTCGACGAGCAGAACGCGTCCACTGATCGCGCCTTCGCGTGGCTTCGCAGCCCGTGTCGGCACTTCCGGGGCGGAGGTGACGGCCACGACGGGCAACTTGACTTCAATGACCGCGCCGCCTTCGGGGCCATTAAAGGCGGTGATGTCGCCGCCGTGTTCCTTGACAATCCCGTAACAGATGCTCAGTCCCAGGCCGGTGCCTTTGCCCACGCTCTTGGTGGTATAGAAAGGATCGAAGATGCGCTTGGGATCTTTGAGCCCGGGGCCATCGTCGGCGAATTGGGTGCAAATGTGTCCGTTTTCTGAGAAGACCCGGATTTTAATCCTGCCGGTGCGTCCGGTTTCGAGAATCGCGTCGACCGCATTGTTGATGATATTGAGAAAGACCTGTTCGATCTGGTGCGGGTCGGCGACGACCATCACGGGATCGGACGGAGCTTCGCGCTCGACGGCGATGTTATTGCTTTTGAGATCGTAATCGCGCAGGGCAAGAGTCTCGTCAAGCACTTTGCGAATGTCGACTTCTTCGCGTTCCGGCTTGCGCTGACGGGCAAACGAGAGAAGATTCTGCACCACGCGATGTGTGCGCTGCGCTTGTTTGAACAGCTTGCTGACGTAATCTTTGGCGCGCTCGTTCAGGCCTTCGGTTTCGAGCAACTCGGCATAGCCCAGAATTGCAGTGAGCGGATTGTTGAGTTCGTGGGCGACGCCGGCAATCAACTGGCCGACGGCCGACATTTTCTCGCTCTGCAAGAGCTGTTCCTGCGTCTTGCGCAAGTCTTCGTAGGCGCGGCAGGTTTCTTCGTAGAGCCGGACTTTCTCGATAGTGGTGGCCAGCTGGCGACTGATGGCGACCAGCAGATTTTCGTCGTTGGAGGAATATTCGTAGCCGAGATGGCTGCACAGGCCCATGATGCCGACGGGAGCGTCTTTGCCCCAGAACAGAACCCAGATCCAGGAGCGGTCGGGGTCGGATTTCAGGAATTCGGCGACCTGCGGCGGCAGGTGCGGCAAATATTCGGCGGTGATGACTTCGGTGCGCGAGCGGACGATGAGGTCGCCCAAGCCCTCATCGAAGGTGACCTCGGCTGCGCGCACTTTCTCGCGGCTCCGCGGACCCCAGGCGGCGCGGCGGCGGAACGTCGGCGAATCGACGTCTGACAGGTAGACCGATCCGCTTTCGGCTCCGAACAGGGTGACGACCTGACGCAGCGTGAGGTTCAGAATCTCGTCGAGATCGAACGATTGCGCCGCCACGACGGCCATGGCATTGAGCGCGTTGAGCTCGCGATTACGGCGCCGCATTTCCTCTTCCGCGCGGCGCTTTTCCGTTACGTCAAGAACGAAACTCTGGTAGCGCTCAATGTTGCCCGTGGCGTCGCGGGTAGCAAAGCTGCTTTCGGCCGCAAGCAGAAGGGAACCATCTTTGCGGCGCATCGTGATTTCGAAATTGCGAACGTAATTATGCGCTTCGATCTCGCGCAGGAAGGCCTCGCGCTGGCGCGAGTCGACGCAGATTTCCGAGTCGACGTTGAGCACCATCAGTTCTTCGGGCTTTGAGTAACCCAGCATGTGAACGAAGGCGTCGTTGCAATCGATCAGGCGTCCATCGCGGCTGGCCACGTAGACGCCCTCCTGCACCTGCTCAAACAGAAGCCGGTACTTCTCTTCCGCGGTGCGGCGGTCGGTGATGTCGCGGACGACGTGAATAATGCCTTTTTGCGGGCTGCCCTGTTCGGAGTACGAAGAAGTGGAGACGACGGAGAAGCCGCCAAAGCAGGGGTCGGCGCCCTCGACAAATTCCTCATCCGCCACCGTGGCGCAGTAAGGGCAGCCGGTCCACTCGCCGTAGACGTGGGGCAGAGCGGCATCGCAGGTGCTGCCCAGAACGTCGGCGGCGGCCTTGCCTAAATGTTCGAGCAGGACCTGGTTGGCCTTGATGATGCGGTAATCGGCGTCGTGAGCAAGGATGATGTCGTGGATGGAATCGAAGGTATTCATCCACTGGCGCTGCGAGCGCAAGACCTGCTCGAGCAGCCGGAAGTTTTCCACGGCGACGGCTAATTGACGGGCGTAGGCTTCGAGGAAAGCCAGTTCTTCTTTCGTCCACTCGCGGCGGCTGGAGGTTCCGAGCATCAGCAAGCCGACGGGTGCTTTGCTGCCGACGACGGGCAGGGTCACCACCTGCGCAATGTGTTCGGTCTTCAGCAGTTCGGGGATTTCGGGAGCGGCCGCTTCGCGCGATGAGACGCGAGCTTGGGATTGACTCAGCAGCTTCGCCAGATCGTCGGTCAACTCGGCCATGCCGGCATCGCGCAGAAAGTCGCCGGAAAGGCCGACCGCGTGGGTGGCGACGAGTTGTCCGCTTTCGAGCAAGCGGAACCAGGCGGCGCGAACGCCGGCTGCCCGCTGCAGGTGTTCAAGAGCGGGCTCAACGACGTTGCCGTATTGCTGCGCTCCGGCGATCGACTGGGTCAGCGCCTGCATGGCCAGCAAGCGCTGGCTGCGGCGGCGCGATTCTGAAAAGACGATGAGCAGCACACTCGTGGCGAGGGCGATTTCGACCGCAAGCCATGCGACTTCCGGAATCCGGTCGGTGAACGGTGCCCACGCGAGGTGCAGGAACGGCAGGCATAAAGCAAGCAGCCACGCGGCAGGCTGGAAGCGGCCGCGACGAGCGCGCAAGAGCGCAATGGCCGCAGTCAGCAAAACGATGCGATAGCTGACTTCCACCGCCATGCGCAGCGGCAAAGATTCCGGCGCGAGCAGGACGCGCGCGCCAGCGCATCCTACAAGGATTGGCGTAATGGCTGCCAGCGGAACCAGCAGGTTGCTGCTGCGGGAATAAAGCAGGACTGCGCCGGCAAGTAATCCTGTCGCCAGCACGAAACTCGCCTGCACCGCAACCTCCCCGAAAGGTGCGGGAAATCTGGCGATCAGCGAATGCTCGATCACGCGAGACACAACCAGCGCAGCCCAGCCCAAGGTCCAGACCTTGAGGTACGTCTCCCGAAAAGCCAGTAGAACGAGCAGGGAAGCCGCCAGCAGCACAATCAGCGCCAGGTCGGGGACGGAAGGCCTGGTGATTCCAAGCTGGTCGGCGATGCTCCAAAGTGGGCTCAGAGAAACGGTCATCGAGTTTCGGACGTACGGATTCCTGACTCCTGAATACCACGGGATGGGTTTTTCTCGATGAGGAAACAGGACCTGATTGATTACTTTCGGAATCTCGTTCCGGGGTTACAATCGCCGATAGACTTCCGTGTATTCGCATGGCGGACCGCATCCTGGTCGTTGACGACGAAGAATCGATACGTGACATCGTGGCCCAGATGCTGACCACCGCCGGCTACGCCTGCACGCAGGCCGGTTCCGGCATGGAAGCGCTGGCCTTGCTCACCTCCGGGAGCGAATTTGAGCTGATGCTCTCGGACCTGATGATGGCCGATCTGGACGGCATTGGGCTGCTGGAGCGGGCCAAAGAGAAATATCCGGACATGCCGGTGGTGATGGTGACCGCGGTGCACGATATCTCCGTGGCCCTGGACGCGATTCGCAACGGGGCCTACGACTATCTGTTGAAGCCGTTTGAGCGGGAACAGTTGCTGAACGCGGTCAGCCGGGCACTGGAGAATCGGCGGCTGAAAGTCGAAAACCGCACCTATCAGATGAACCTGGAATCGCTGGTCGCGGCCAGAACCGATCAGCTGCAGACCGCGGTTGAGGAATTGAAGCGCTCGCACAATATCACGCTGGAAGTGCTGGTGGAAGCGCTGGACTATAAAGACCATGAGACGCAAGGACACTCGCAGCGTGTGACCGCTTACACGATGGCGATCGCGAGTCGCATGGGCGTTCCCAAGGAAGAGATTGAGATTATTGCGCGCGGGGCGCTGCTGCACGATGTCGGCAAGATCGCGATTCCCGACAACATTCTGAACAAGCCCAGCAAACTTACCCCCGAGGAAATCGCGGTCATGCGGGAGCACTGCTACCTGGGCTACAAGCTGGTGCTGAAGATTCCGGTTCTGCGGGAAGCGGCAGAGATCGTTTATTCGCACCAGGAGCGCTTCGACGGGACGGGATACCCGCGGCGGTTGAAGGGTGTGGAAATTCCCCTTGGGTCCCGTATCTTTTCCGTCGCCGACACGCTGGATGCGATCACTTCCGATCGCGTCTACCGGCCGGCGCAACCGCTCTCGGCGGCGCGTGCGGAAATCAAGCGCTGCTCAGGATCGCAGTTCGATCCGGAAGTGGTGCAGGTCTTTCTGGAGATGCCGGACTCGATCTGGGAGGACTTGCGCCGCGATATTGCCGCCCAAGTCGACCGCGCCACCTACGCCACCAGCAAAAATTAAATCGGACATTTCTTATCCAAGCCTGCGTTCTGCCGAGGAAGAGGTTTTCGTCCATAATTTCCTTGGAGGTCTCCCATGAAAGCTCCCTGCGTTTTTCTCCTCGTTGTGTTTCTCCCCGTTATTGTGGCCGCGCAGGAGCACTCTGCGCTCAGCCCGCAAGCCAACGCAATTTACGTTGGTGCGGATGGAAAATTCGAAGCTTCGCCGGATACGGCGCAGATCCAGTTCCAGATCTCGGTGCAGGAAGACACTTCGCAAGCGGCGTTCGCACGTGCCTCGAAAGACGTGGACGCGGTGCGCGAAGTCATGCGCGCGAACGGAATCGAACCGAAGCAAGCGACGATCGGCTACATGTCGGTGCAGCCGGTGTACGACTGGAAAAACAATGTGCAGAAGCTTGTCGGATACCGCGTCACGACCGACGTAACGCTCAAGTTGAATGACTTCGCGAAGGTTGCGCCGGTCACGCGACAGCTGGCCGATGCGAACGTAAGCGGAAGCCAGACGCTGAGCTACATCCTGGAGAATGTGGACGAGGCGAAGGACAAGGCCGTTGAGGATGCTTATCGGCGGGCGCGCGCCTCGGCCGAGACGCTGGCGCGGGCCAGTGGGCGTGTGCTGGGGGAGTTGTCCTATGCATCGATCGACACGTATGAGTCACGGCCGATTTTGCCTCGTCCCATGGTGATGAAAGCGATGGCCACTGCCGCAACACCCGCACCGAATGAAGAGTTCACGCCGCAAACTGTGACGGTCACGGCACACGTGAATGCGTTGTTCAATTTGAAGTAAGCTGCCGGGCCCTACAGGCTCCCCGGAACAGCAATCGCGTATCGCGTCACCGGATAACTGATGAACTGCCTCGGTCGCTGGGGATCATAAAGTACAGTCACAACAACCTTATTGTGGACTCTGTTTCGTGCCAGCTGTCCCCTAATCAAGGTCCCCGCGCCATCGTGATACTTGAGGTGATGGAGACTCTTGTCGGAATATGTGATCACGGCCCGCGCAGGTTCGCCGTACATCAATAATCTTCTTTCATTGCGGTGGCGGAAGAAGCGCATCACACATCCGATGGCCAATAGACTTACCGAAGGCCACACATAGAGCTTCGTATTCCAAGTGATCAGGGCCAGAATAGCCATGAGGATGAGCAGCGAGGCGCCGGGCATCCAGGCAAGAAGCAGATTCCCGCTTCGAAGCGGCCGGGGCGCGGGAAGACTCAGTTCGGGCGGAAGGCTCCATTCGTCGACGGCTTGATGGATTTGCTCAGCGACCTTCTGCTGTCCGGCCGCGACAAACTCCTGCGGCGAGAGACCTGAGCGTTTGCGCTTGGCTGAAAAGCTGAAGACCTGCCAGACAAACGCGCCGAACACGAAGAGGACAGACAAAACCACCACTGCGCCTACGATCTCTCCGACAACATTAACCGGAGCGAAGAAGAATCCGGCGCAGCTGACCACTCCCGCACCATGTGGGCTCATACAGCCTCCGGAACTTTGGGGGGACACGTCTCAAAATCCAGGCGGATGACGTCGCTCAGTGTAACTCCGCTTGTTCCACTCAGAACGAGAACTTACAAGAAATGCAGCGGGGGTTTGCCGTTTTCACGCCAAGGTCGTTTTCGCCGAGGGTTCCGGAGCGGCCGCACCGAGCGGCACAACTTGGAGCATCAACCCATCGACATTTTTCACGCGAACCAGTTCGCCGACAGCGAGAGGTGTGGAAGCGATCGCATCCCACAGTTCGCCGTGAACGAAAACTTTGCCGTGCGGAGAAAGCGCGGTCTGCGCGACGCCGGTTTCGCCGACCAGTCCCTGTGCTCCGGTGACGACTTTGTTGCGCCGGGCTCGCACCGCGATGGTCATGAGAAACGCCGTAATAATGCCGAACGGAACACTAACGGCCAAGGCCGTCACCAAGTGAACCCGCATCTGCGGGATGGGCGCATCGACCAGCAACAGGCCGCCCAGCGTGAGCAAAATAATTCCGCCGATGGTGAGAATGCCATGGCTGGCAAACTTGGCTTCCGCCGCGAAAAGGGCAAAGGCACCCAGGATCAATCCGAGGGCGGCGAAACGCGTCGGCAGCAGATTCAGGGCAAAAATCGCGAGCAGGATAAAGACCACCCCGACAGTTCCCGGAATCACCGCGCCCGGATGGTTGAATTCGATATAGAGTGCCAGCGCGCCGATCGCGAGCAGAAGAAAAGCGATGTTCGGGTCCATGAGAACGTCGAGCACACGTTCCTTGACCGTCATGTGGTAATCGAGGATGGTCTGACCGACGAGATTGAGCGTGTCACCTTCACCATTGAAGCGTTTGAACGGCCTGCCTTGCATCTGGCGGAAGAGATCCTCGGGGCTAGATGCTACGTAGTCAATGAGGTGAGCGGTGAGCGCTTCCTGTTCGGTGAACGACTTCGATTGGCGCACGGCACTCTCGGCGGCTTCGATGTTGCGTCCGCGCTTCGAGGTGACCGAGCGCATCAGCGCCGCGGCATCGTTCTCGATTTTCTGCTTCATCTCATCATCGGTTTTGAGCTGCATGGGACCGATCAGAGCGACGGGATGCGCCGCCCCCGCCGCGGTTCCCGGAGCCATGGCGGCGATGTCGGCGCATTCGAGAATGAAAATTCCTGCTGAACCAGCGTGACCGCCGGTGGGGGTGACAAAAACGATGACCGGCACGCGCGAAGACGTGATGCTCTGAATAATCTCGCGTGTGGAACTCACCAGACCACCGGGCGTATTGAGTTCGATCAGCAGGGCCTGGTTGTTATTGTTCCCGGCCTGCTCAGCCGCGCGGGAAATGTACTCAGCGGTAATGGGCTGGATCGTGTCATCGACAACGATTTTAAGGACCTGGGCGGAGGCGGGCGTTGGAATTGTGAAGGCAAGAATAAATAGGATCGATACAGCGACTGCATTGAGAGGTCTGCTCAGCCAGGAAACTTGCATAGGTCCTTCGCTTTCCTCAGGATGACTTGCAATGCGCGGACGGAAAGCATCCAGCCCGCCTTCGCAATAACCCTTACCAGGATTATTTTCGCTCTAATCGGCAGCTTTGGAGCGGTTTTCTTGTGGCTGCACCGTGGCTGGTGCTTCGCCAGTCCATCCGGGAAGGGAAGTGCTGCCGGTAATCAGACGCGCGCCACGTTCATACACGACATAGGCCCACGCCCACTGGATCAATACCAAAATACGATTGCGGAATCCGATAAGAAACGCAATGTGCACGAAAAGCCACGTCAGCCACGCCGGGTACCCGGACATGTGCAGCTTTCCGATTTCCGCGACAGCAGCCGCGCGGCCAATGGTGGCGAGACTGCCTTTGTCGTGGTAATGGAACGCGGGACGCTGCTCCGCGGGACCCGATACCACTTCCCGTCGAATCAGTTTGGCCACGAATCTGCCTTCCTGCATTGCGACCTGCGCCACGCCGGAAAGCAGTTTGCCGCGCTCATCTTTCAGCGCCGCCATGTCGCCGATGACAAAAACTTCCGGATGATTCGGGATGCTCATGTCCGAATGCACGATCACGCGGCCGTCGCGATCGAGCGGCACGCCCAACTTTTTTCCTAATGGCGATGCAGCAACGCCTGCCGCCCACAAAATCACCGCCGCTTCAATGCGCGTGTCGCCGAAATAGACGGCACCCGGCTCGATTTTCTCGACCATGGTCGAGGTGTGGACGTCGACGCCTAACCGCTGCAGTTGCCGGAGCGCGCTCCGGGAAAGATCGTCGGGGTAAGACGCGAGAACCTTCGGCCCACCTTCGACCAAAAGAATGTGTGCGCGCGCCGGATCGATCGTGCGAAATTCGTGGGTCAGAGCGTGACGGCAGATTTCGGCCAGCGTACCGGCCAATTCCACTCCCGTCGGTCCCGCGCCCACGATAACGAAATTCAGCGGCAGCGGTGGCTGTCCCGCGGCGGCGCGGCGCTCGGCCAGTTCGAAGGCGAGGAGAATGCGCCGGCGAATCTCGAGCGCATCTTCAATCGTTTTGAGGCTGGGCGCGAATGCTTCCCAATCCTGATGGCCGAAGTAGGAGTGTCCCGCGCCGGCTGCGATGACCAGGTAGTCGTAGGGCACTTCCGAGTCAGCTATCTTCGCCACGCGGCGATCCAGGTCGAAGCTGCTGACGTCGCTCATGAGAACTTCGACATTCTGGTGACGGCGAAGAATCGAACGAATCGGAGATGCGATGTCTCCGGGGGACAGCCCCGCGGTCGCAACCTGGTAAAGAAGCGGCTGGAAGGTGTGGTAATTTCGTCGATCGATCACCGTAACCTGCAGCGGTCCTTTTGCGAGCGTGCCGGCGGCGCTGAGCCCGCCAAATCCAGCGCCCACCACGACGACTCGAACTGGTCTGCTGGAAGTCATCTTGCTGCCGCGGTTCCTCCTCTATAAGATTCCCTCGGATGGCGAACGGTTCCAGAACTTCGCAAGCGATTCCGTCGTGGTTGCGCGTGGCTATGCCTTCTGTGGCGGACGCGATTTTTCTGGCGCTCCTGTGCACGCTCGTTTTCACATCGCTTTCTGTCAGGTTGCTGGGCGACGCAGGCATTGGCTGGCATATCCGGACCGGCCAGCTCATCCTGACTACGGACCGGGTCCCGCGAGTGGATCCGTTCTCGTCAACCATGGCTGGGAAACCCTGGTTTGCCTGGGAATGGCTTTACGATCTGATCGTCGGCAAGCTTGACTCAAGCCTGGGACTGAATGGGGTGGTATGGTTCAACGCCCTCGTAATCGCTCTGGCGTTTGCGTGTGCATTGCAATGGATGATGCGGCGCGGAGTAAATGCGCTCGTCGGCGTTGTGCTCGTGTTGCTCGCAATTTCGGCGTCCATGGTTCATTTCCTGGCGCGGCCACACGTGGTGAGCTGGCTGTTTGCTCTTACATGGTTCGGGATTCTGGACGCTTCCGAACGCGATTGCTTTGGCGGTCGCTCTGGCCGCAATCGTTGGCTTTGGTTGCTTCCGCTGCTGATGGTGGTCTGGGTCAACCTGCACGGAGGGTTCGTCATTGGCTTCGTGTTCCTCGGAATTTTCTGGCTAAGTGCATGTTGGACATGGTGGCGAGCGAAGGAGGGGACGATCGAAGAGGCGTTCGCCAAACTCGCGGCGGGCAAACGTGCGTGGGAAGTGCTCTGGGTGGGAGTCGCTTGTGCGGCCGCGAGCCTGATCAATCCCTATGGATGGAATCTGCACGGGCACGTCATTGCCTATCTTTCCAACCGATTCCTGATGAATCACATTCAGGAATTTCAATCCCCTGATTTTCACGCGTGGCCGCAAAGACTTTTTCTTGTCTTATTGCTCATTACCGTCGTTGCGCTCGCCGTGCGCGCCCGCAGGTTGCGTATGAGCGAATTGCTGGTCGTGCTGTTCTCGGTTTATGGCGGCCTCTATGCCGCGCGCAATATTCCGATTTCGTCTCTGCTGCTGGTGATGATTGTCGGCCCGCTGCTTTGTTCTGAACCCTCGGTTGGTTTCTTCGGGCGGATAACCGCGCTCCAGTCCTCGCTGCACAGTCACATCTGGCCGTTGATCGCCATCGTTTTCACATTCGCAGTGACGGCTAATGCCGGTCGCATCGGATCTGCGAAGCTGATGGACGCGCATTTTGATCCCAAGCGAATGCCGGTCGCGGCGGTGGATTACCTCGAACTGCATAACCTGCACGGCCCTGTGCTCGACCCCGACTTCTGGGGTGGATATCTGATTTATCGCCTTTATCCGCGCGAGCAAGTCGTCGTCGACGATCGCCATGACATGTACGGCGAAGCATTCTTAAAGTCTTACTTGAAGATGATTCGCGGCGAGAGCGGCTGGCAGGAGCTTCTGAACGAGCACAAAGCCGGTTGCCTATTGCTTCCCCGCGATGCGGCGATCACGAATATATTGCTGGAAAGTCCGTCTTGGAAGTCGGTATATGAAGATGATGTTGCGGTAATGTTCGTGCCGTCACTGCACTAACAAAAAATGCCCGCAGTTCTCATCATGGCGCACTTGGCGCGCCACCCCGGACGAATGCGTCGGGGCGCTACATAATATTTGCAGGGGCGGCGAAAAATCGGGGCGCCGAAAGCTGCGCCACCCACGGTCCCTACGCCAAAGCGAAGGATGCTCTAGAAGCGGTCGTTCGTGTCAATACCGAATCCGAGAATGGCATTAACCGAGATCGCCTGATCAGCGCGCATCGCGGGCTGGAATTTCCATCCACGAAGCGCGGCGGTGACCTCGGATGTCATCGTCGCCGGGCCGGGTTCGAGCACGCGCAAGACTCGCAGATTGCCGGAAGCATCGAGCGTGCATGAGATCACCATCCGCGCGTGGGGCAGTCCGGCCGGAAGATTCGTGCGGATGGCTTGTGGCGCCGTTACGCTGACAATTCCGGGGCGTGCGCCCGACGCATCGGCGAATTCCATCACGACCGTTCCTGCGGAAGTGTCGAGATAAGTGGTGTAAGTGTCGCCGTGCAGCAGATTCTTGTAAGGCTCGAATGCTCCTCCCGATGTTGCCGTTGCCACAATGGTCACATTGAGCTCTTGCTGCTTCTGCGAATTTGATCGGCCGACCGGCGAGTCTGGAGTCGAGTCGGATCCAAAGCTGGGCAAGGTGACAATTGTGCTTCCTCCGCTGACCGAAACCCCGGCGACAGCGGGCTTGCCACTGGTTGCATTGCCTGCGCCGCCAGCGCCTGGAGTGGGAGAGATTCCGCCGTGGGCAGAGGGATCGGAGCCGCGTCCCACTCCGCTCTTGCCTGCTCCCACGCCTTCGCCATTCAGTCCGCTGCCAGTGCCGTTTCCGGTCCCAATGCTCGATCCTCCGCCAGTTCCGCCAAGGCCGGGTTTTTCTCCGCCGGACGGCGAAAGCGCGATGGAACCTTTGCTGCCATTGGCGGGCAATCCCAGTTTCGGGCCGGGCTGAGGGGAGACGACTACCCCCGCGTCCGCGCCGCTGCCTCCACCGCTGGGAGGAGCGACCACACCGCCCGCATCCATAGCGTGCCCGAGGCCCTCGCCTCTATGTCCTGATCCTGGGCCTGACGAAATGGAGCTGGCACCGACGCTAGGTGGAGGCGGTACCACATTGTTCGCCAGCAATGTGCCGCCGGGGGCGCCTTTGCCGCCGCCGATCGTCCCTGTGCCTCCGCCCGCTCCCGGCAGTGAGGGCGGCGGAGGAACGACGCTCGGAATCCCCAGCGCCGGTGCCTTAGATTCCGAGGCCGAAAGCGTGCCCGTGCCTCCGGAAACTCCGGCCGTAGGCGGAGGAGCAATCACATTCGAGCCCAGCGACGTCCCCATGCCATTCCGGTTTCCTCGTGGAGTGCCACCGGCCGTGTTCACGCTGGGCGGAGGCGGGACCACTTGCGGAGCGAGCGTACGAGCCGGCTTGCTGTCGCTGGAATTTACCGATGGCGGAGGCGGAACAACTTGACTCGTGCCGAAGATTTTGCCGATCAGGCTGCCGACTAGAGATTCACTCGCCGAGGGCGGCGGAGGCACAACGGTCCTCGAAGGATCAGGCATGGTTTCGCCGGCGAGTCGGCGAGTGTCGTCGGGAACATTCCCCGAGGGTGGAGGCGCGATCACGGGCGCGGGAAGACTCATTTTTGCCGTGCGTGAGCTTATCCGCTCCGGCGCGGACGCGGGCGGAGGTACGACCGCGACATTCGCTGCCTGTACCGGCGCGCGTGAGCTTTCTGCGCTGGCCACATTCGGAGCCGGTGGAATCACGCTCGTGGCGAGGGCGGGCGCAGAGCGGGTGCTGCTTGCGGCAACATTTGGCGCGGGAGCGACCACCTGAGTCTGCAGATCGGGCGCGTCCCGCAACTGATCGTGCGCAACCGCCGGCGCGGGCGGAATCACTTGCGATCCCAGAGCCGGAGCTACAAGCCGATGCTCATCGGCGACGCTCGGTGCGGGTGGAACGACGCTGGCGCTCAGATTCGGCGCGGAGCGAAACGGATCCCGCGGAGCCGAGGGAGCCGGCGCGATGACAGCGTCGAGCTTGATGCCGTTGCGGGTATAGTCCTGAGCGACTGCCGGTGCAGGCGCCACTACCGGAGTAAATGTGATCGGCGTGCGCGCCGAGCGGAGTCCTTCTGCGGGCGGCGGGCCGACATTCGGAGTAATCGCAAGCAAATTGGCAACCGCATCCCGCGACGACGGCAGCTTGATGTTGGGCGCGTCCATTACCTCGCGCGTCAGCGATCCGCGGGCGATTTTGATGGTCTGTGTCCGATGGTGAGCTTCATTCCCTCCGGCGCGGCCGCTTGTTCCCGCCTGCGAGCCGCCAAGATCTTCGGTGCGGGGAAGTTCGTCGCCGCTGTAATAGATGACATCGCGACTGGAAAAGCGCGGGGCGAGGTAGGGACGCAGTTCCTGGATTTTGACGCGGATCACGATTGCGGCAAAGATCAGAAGGGCTTCGAGCAGCAGGCAGGGAACCATGCCGCGGTAGGGAAAAATTCCATATGGTGCCTCTCCCGCAAGGCGCGAATGCGAGCGCGCCAGGGCGGGCCGGATCGAAGTAACAAACTCGCTCCACGGCGAAGACCACTCCACCAGCAGCTTCGGTGTCTCGTGAAGCTGGCTGGGAGCTTCGACTTTAAGCTCGGATTGGAGCGTTTGTGTTACCACGTGCTACTGGCCTTCCGTTTCCAAAGTGATCTCAATTTTATCGCCGACCGTGGTTCCGGTCTCGATCGCTGTGCGACACGGCAGTTCAAGAACTGACGCGGCATTCGGACGCACTGGAGCGAATCGCCACGGGCGCAGTTCACTCTTCACATGAATTACGCGCGAAGATCGATCGAGGTAAACGACGTCGATCGCAAACCCCATGCCCAAAGTATGAACGCCGTGGCAGGGAACGATCCAGAGCCCCCGGCCATTACCGAAGTCACCGGCGGCGAGACCGAGCAGGCCGCGCAGGCGGGTCCAGTGGGTATCGGCGACGGCGAGCGATGTGGCCAGACACGTATCGCGCGTCCGATTCAAAGCCCGCCCGCGTGAGGAAAAAACTGCCATGAAAATCGATGCTCCTCTGTCTAGCGCCCGAGCCTAATGGCCGCCAGTCGTCGGCCCCAGCTGTCGGATCAGCGAAATCACGGCCGGGCCGATGGTGACGAAAATGATTGAAGGCAGAACAAAGATCACCAGGGGGGGAACCATCTTGATGGTGGTTTTGGCAGCCTGTTCTTCGGCGCGTTGCCGGCGCTCCGTGCGGAGAGAATCGGAATGCACGCGGAGCGCCTGGGCCACGCTGGTGCCGAAGCGGTCAGTTTGGATAAGTGTACCAACCAGCGAGCGGATGTCGTCAACACCGGTGCGATCGACCAGATTGCGCAAGGCTTCGGCGCGCGGCTTGCCGGCGCGCATTTCCAGATTCACCAGATGGAATTCGTCGCTGAGGTCGGGGTGGGCATGATGCAGATCCTGCCCCACCCGCATCATGGCCTGATCGAGGGCAAGACCGGCTTCCACGCAGATGACGGTTAAATCGAGTGCATCGGGCAAGGCCAGGCGTATGCGCTGCTGGCGCTGGCTGATCATTCGCTTCAGAATGAAACGAGGCAGGATGAAGCCAAACCCGCTGACGCCAATCAACAAGGGAAGATTGTCAAAACCGGAGATTAAGGCGACCGCCAGGAAACCGATGCCGGCAGCCAGAATGCGGGCGCCGAAGTAGTAATTGACGTGAATGGGATCGCGCAGTCCGGCCTGAATCAGCCAAGCGCGGGTGCGGGAAACGTCGGAGGGAGAAAGCGGAATGGCTTTACTGATGGGATCGATCGCCTGCTCGATGCGTTCCCTGAGGGCGGGCTTGACCTCGACTCTCTGCGCCTGTCCACCGAGTGCCCGCAGGCGGGCTCCGAGCACGGAAGTGGGCGTGACCAGCGCCGCGCCGAGCACGAACACTACCAGCACGATGGTGATGAATACGACGACGGTGAGAATCAGAGGCAACATAAACTCAATCTCGCCGGATTCCCCAGTTTGCGCAAATCGGAAGCGGCGATTTCATCTCCCAGAACCCTGTTAAACCTGAATGCGAATAATCTTGCGAATTACGAAATATCCGACGGTCTGCAGCGTAATCCCGCCTACCAGCAGCGCATGGCCGATGGGATCGACGAACAGCGGACGGATGAATCCTGGGTTGAGCGCCATCATCACGACGACGATGATCGGCGGCATGCCCATCAGCAGGGCCATGGTCAAACGTCCTTGCGCAGTATAAACGCGTACCTGGCGCTGAATCTTGAAGCGCTCGCGGATGACATACGACAGATTGTCGAGAATTTCGGCGAGATTGCCTCCCGTCTCGCGCTGCAGCATCACCGCCGTAACGAAGAACTTGACGTCCACCGACGGCACGCGCTCGGTGAGGTTGAGCAAGGCATCGCGCACCGGCATGCCGAATTTCTGTTCCTCATAAAGCTGGCGAAATTCGCCGGCGATCGGCTCATTGACTTCGTTAGTAATCATTTCCAGAGCGGTGGTGAAGGCGTGGCCGGCGCGAACCGCGCGGGCGAGCGTGTCAATGGCCTCGGGAAACAGCTCATCGAATTTGGCGAACCGTTTTTGCCGCTTCATGGAAGCGTAAGAGTAGGGGAGAAAGAAACCTACAATCATCGCCGCCCAGGCGAACTCGACTCTCTTGCTGAGAAAAAGGACGACCACGGCGGCAAGCACAGCGGTAAGCACGCAAACGCCGAGAAAGTTGCCGGCGCGGATGCTCATGCCAGCCTGCGAGAGAGTCTTCTGAATGGCCTCCACGCGGGCGGAGCGCCGCAGCAGGCTGTCGAGCGCGGGAATCTTGCTGAGTTGCTCATCCCGCATCAGAGCCAGTTCTTCTTCGGCGGTGCGTTCCGGGCCTTTGCGTTCTTCGGCGAGACGCTCACGGATCAGGCGGGCGCGGGCGCTGCGCTGGTCGAAAATCGAGAAAACCGCGAACGCCGCGATGCCAACTACGGCGAAAACCAGAACAGCGATGAGAAGCGCGGGCATAGACTCAAACCTCGGTTTTCGACTCGAAAATGCTGGCGCGTAGACGAGCCCCGGCTGTAGCCAGCCGCTCGGTATATTTCGGCCGCACCCCAGTCGCGTGGAATAGTCCGCGTACTTTTCCGTTGGCATCGATGCCACTGCGGTCGAAAGAGAAAATATCCTGCATTCCGACGCTGTCGTCGTCCATGCCGGTGATTTCAGAGATGGTAATGACCTTGCGCGTGCCGTCAGAGAGGCGCGCGATTTGCACGACGGCGTGCACCGCGGAGGCGATCTGGCTGCGGACGGCGCGTTCGGGAATGTTGAGATTGGCCATGGAGACCATGTTCTCGATACGCGCCAGAGCATCCCGGGGAGAGTTGGCGTGCACCGTGGTCAACGAGCCTTCGTGGCCGGTGTTCATGGCTTGCAGCATGTCGAAAGCTTCCTCGCCGCGCACCTCGCCCACCACGATGCGATCGGGCCGCATACGCAAGCTGTTGATGACCAATTGCCGCTGCCGCACCGCGCCCTTGCCTTCAATATTCGGCGGACGCGTCTCCAGCCGCACCACATGTTCCTGCTTCAGCTGAAGTTCAGCTGCGTCTTCGATCGTGACAATGCGGTCCGAGTTTGGAATGTATCCGGAAAGAACGTTGAGCAGAGTGGTTTTGCCGGCGCCCGTGCCGCCAGAAACCAGAATGTTCAGACGGCCTTTGACCATGGCCGAAAGTAGCTCGAGCATGGGCTCGGTGAGCGTCTGATTCTCGATCATCTGACGCGCTGTGACGGGATCGCGCCCAAACCGCCGAATCGAGAGGCACGGACCGTCAATGGCCAGAGGGGGAATGATCGCGTTCACGCGCGACCCGTCGGCGAGTCGGGCATCGACCATGGGCGAAGACTCGTCCACGCGCCGGCCTACACGGGAAACGATTCGCTCGATGATCTGCATCAGATGCGAATTATCTTTGAAGGCGAACGATGTCAGTTCCAGCTTCCCGGCGCGCTCAATGTAAACGCGATCGTAGCGGTTCACCAGAATATCGGAAACGGTGGGGTCTTTGAGCAGAGGCTCCAGCGGACCCAGGCCGAAAATTTCATCGAGAATTTCGCGCGAGAGCCGCTCGCGCTCGGCAAAGCTGAGGGGAACGACTTCACTGTTCACCGCAGTCCGGATGATGACCAGGACTTCGTCCCGGGCGGAATCACCCGAGGTCTTGCCCAGTTTTTCCAGGTCGAGGCGATCGAGGATCTTGCGATGCAGGTCGGACTTTACCTGCTGATAATCGGCTCGCTCGAACGATTGCAGATTGGGCATAAGACTCGATTCAGATTCCCTTCGTGTTCCTTCCGTGCCCTTGGTGGTGATCCGGTTTTTTCTAACCACCAAGAACAGGAAGTATCACAAAGGACAACCATGCATAATTCTCTACACCGACTTAAACATCGACCACGCTTCGCGTTTCACGTTCAGGTCGTTGCTCGTCAACTCCTGCGCCAGCCCGGCAAAGCAGCGGGCAATTTCGCTGGAACGCTGTTCCATGACCGGCGTACCCCGGTCGATGGCCGTGGATATCGCAAAGTACTGGTTGGGAACGCGCCACAGCAGTTTTGCTCCCACCGCCGCTTCCGCATCGGATTCGCTAAAGCCGGCCACTTTGCGAAAGCGGTTCAGCACGAGGCGGACGCGCTCGCGGCTACCCGTTTCTCCCAGATACTGCTGCACCCGGGCCGCGCTCCAAAGCGAGGCTACATCAGTGCAGGCCACCAGCAGCACCGCTTCCGAAAGGTTCGCAATCAACCGGCTGGCGGAATCGAAACGCGACGACGCATCGACCACCACGTAGCGGTACTGCGTGACCAGCATATCGAAAAGTTTCACAAATTCTGCGGTCGCAGGATCGATCGCCGCCGGGACATTCGTCCCGGCCAGTAACTTCAGGCCCCCGCTGTGCTGCGTCATGAAGCTGTCGAGCAACGAACTATCCAGCCGGTCGACGTTGCGAATTGCGTCAGACACGTAGAAGACCGGTTTGAGATTCATGTGCAGCGCCGCGTGGCCGAGCGGAGCGACATCAATCAGCGCAGTTTGTCCGTGAGCGGATTGCAGTGCGAGCGCCAGATTGACCGCAACCGTGGTCGCTCCATTCCCGCCTTTGGCATTGATCACCGAGAAGACTTTGCCGCGAACTCCTTCCGAACGGCCTCGCCGCTGTGCGGTCGAGACGCGCACGAAGGCTTCCAGCACGTCGGAGGTCGTGGGCGGGCGTTCCAGGAACTCGCGGGCTCCGGCGCGCATGGCGTTGACAATCACCTGCGGCTGATCGAGCGTTCCTACCGCGAAGATGCCGCCATCGGGCATCTCCTGATGCAGAATTTCAATGGCGCGCAGAGCGGGAGCGGGATTGTCCGACGGGATATCGATCAAAGTGACATCAGGATTCGCGGCACGGACACGGCGCGCAATCGGATCGGATGCCGCTACCGGAAAGCTGGCGCAGGTGTGCACCGTCCGCGCCACAGTGGTGCCGTCTACCAGCACCTGCAGCACGGCCCGTTGTTCGTTGTCGGGCGCCACGATCACGACTGAAAGCTCTGCCATAACCAAACCGCGTTCGCTTTACCCCAGAACTAATGCTGATCCGGAGGCGTGGAATTTGACGGATTGCTTCCCCGCTCCTTCACCGACTTATCAAACTTGCCCTCATCCATAAATGGCTGCGGATTCTTTGGCGGTGTGGGCGGCTCGGTCGTCGGCGAGACCCGGTGCACGGTACAAAGAACCATCAACTCCGAGTTGCTCTTCTGGATGCTCTTGCTCTTGAAGAAATTTCCCAGGATCGGAATGTCGCCTAGGCCGGGAATCTTGTTGTAAATGTCGGTAACCCGATTATCCAGTAATCCGGCGATCACAAAGCTCTGACCATCCTGCAGCTCAAATTCGGTATCGGCCCGGCGCGTGCTCAGCGCCGGAACCGTGAAACCCGAGATCGTTAGAGCATTGGAGAAGTCCAAAGTGCTGACTTCGGGCGAAACCTGCAAATGAATATTGCCATTCGGCATGATTACGGGCGTGAACTCCAGTCGAACGCCGAAGTCCTTGAATGAGATGGTCACCGCAGTAAACCCTTGTCCCGGCTGCACGATGGGGAAGGGAAATTGCCCGCCAGCGAGGAAACTGGCTTTCTTCCCATTGACTGCGATCAAGTTGGGTTCGGAGAGAATCTGCAGCAGATTCTTAGTCTCCAGCGCCTCGATGACTGCACCTAAGTTAATGTCGGGACGGAAAACGAAAAGATTCAGAACATTATTAAGCGTCGTGGTGGACGTGCCCGAACCCGCCGGACCCACCGTAGGTGGCTCAAAGCCGCCAAACTGGCCGGTGGTGACGGTGCCTTGCGTGTTGGCCGCGCCGGTAGAAACGAAATTGAAGCCCATTTGATTCATGACGGTGCGGTCGACCTCTGCGAACTTCACCTGCAGCAGCACTTCCTGCGCCCCCACCGGACCGAACGTGAGCACATTCACGACCTTCGGCGAGTAGGCGCTGGCCAGTTCGCCGGCGCGCTTAGCCAAATCTTCGGTGGAAACGTGGCCGGAAAGAACGATGGCCGAGCGCGAGGGGGTCACCGTGATCTGCTCGTCGGGAAACACGCGGTGTTCTTCCTCCGCGCAGGCGCTCACGTCAACATCCACGCGCAGATCGAAGCTGCGCGACCGTTCCAGTTCATCCCAGATGAGCAGAGAAACTTCCCCCGGCGTTTTTCCGTGAACCAGAATTTGCGTGGGCGTGATGGGCATGGCCGTCGCGATGGCCGGGTCGGTCACCGAAATGCGCTTGATGGGCTCGGTTGTATTAATGAGCAGCGATTTGTCGACCATTACGCGCAAAGGCGCAGAGCCCTGCACCCCTTGCGATTGCGCTGGAAGCGTCGTGGTCTGGGTATTGCTCGGAGCCTGCGACTGCGGGGCAGCGTCGTATGGTTGGATGCGCTCGGAAAATACCGGGACGGCCAGCAATACGAGCAGACAAGTCCCTGCCCATGTTCTCGCTTTCATTTTCCGATTTATCTCCCTATTGGACTGCCTGCGGGGGGACAAGCAAATCTCTTGGCAGATTGAAGAATTTCTGATCACTTGACCCCGGGACCCTCGTCTGGAAATTTGACCACCTTGGGGGTTGTCTTATCGCCCTCGTACACCTCCACGCTCACTCCTGTATTCGCAGGCAGAGGCGCTGGCTTCTCGACCACATGATGGACCGGAGCGTGCGTCACCGGAGCCGGGGCGGCCACCCCTCCCTTGTAGAGAATACGTTCGGCAGTCGCCGGCACATCTGAGTTGCGAGTGTCGAGCGGATTGCGCAGGGCGAGCTGAATGTGCCCCTGAGATGCGGCCAGCGTGAGTTTTTCGGCATCGTCGGGAGTGACCAGCAAGGTAATGACTGCGGTGTTCTGAGCCTCGCCCGTCGAGGTTCTTTCCAGCGTATGGCCCGAGGCCAGCACGAGCACGTCCTGCAGAACTGTAGTAGTTTCCGACTCATTTGCTCCCGTCGGCGTTCCCGTGAGCAGGACGTCCACGCGCGTTCCCGGCGTGACGAAACCAGCGACCGAAACGACTTCATTCACCCGCACCGACACGGCGCGCATTCCGTTTGGGATCAGCGCCGGCAGGCCCGCTCCTGCGTTTTCGCCGGCCAGCTTCGTTGAAAGAATAAATTCTCCCTTGCTGATGGGGATGATGACGCCGTGGCCGATTACGTCGGAACGGCGGCGCGGCGCCCCTTCGGGGAGCGCGCTTTGGGGGATTTTGATGATCTTGATATCGTGTTCGTCGATTTTGGAACCTACTTGCAGATCGTTCGCGGCGACGATCACCTCCGTCTGGGGTTCGGAGGATCCGCCTGCGCTCAATTGCAGCTTCTTGTAAACGGTCACGCTGGCAAAAAAGCCCAGGGCGAGCGCCAAGGCTCCTATCATTAACAGACGCGTGCGGTTCATCAGACTCCCTTAAGAACGAACACACTTACCAAGAATTCGCCGACCCTGACGGTTTGGCCAGGACCGTGGCCCTTACTGGATTGAGCTGGCCACATTAGAGAAAACGTTGTTGGCGTTGGAGCCAATCAACCGGACCGTACCAACGACGATGACCAGGATCACGGCCAACATCACCGCATATTCGGCGATGTCTTGCCCCTCCTGCTCCGACCATAATCTGCGTACGAACTCCATAGACTCCCCCTGAATTGTGCGTTGAGTACCGAATGGCCTTGCGGCGGATAGACTTATGACTCTAGGCAGATCCGCGTGCTGGTCCGCAGCCTGCCCAGTCCGATCCGCCCTTAACCCCATTCCGGCTAATGATACCCCGTTAGATAGGGAAAAAGGTGGTAATTTTCTGCATACTCGAACCAAAGATAGTTACCACCGTGCCATCCTCAGGCAGAAGGCGCCGGTTCCGGCTCAAAAGCCTTTTCGCGCTTCCGAAACAGGACAATCGCCAGCATGGGCAGATATGTGGAAAGCACGATCCAGCGGCCGACCTGACTAAAGCTGGTTGGTGGATGATAAGCCCGCCACGTGCCCGCGCACCAGCTGAGGGCCACGGTCACGAGAATCGCGCGCCGCGATTTAGGAATCAGCCAAAGAATGAAGCTGTCAAAAAACCAGCGCTGCGGCATGAACGACGTGAGAACTAACAGCCAGGCGTCGCGGTCGCGATAACGCAGCAGGGCAAGCAGAACCAGCGGGCCCGGAATGATCAGAATCGCGAAAAAATGCTGATAGTAGCCCGTCTGCCCCAGCCACAGCCACGGCCAGCGCGGCAACAGTGCGAGACTGAGAAGCGCGATGGCCACGCAGGCCAGCACTCCGCAGCGGCTCAAGCGGGTGAGGAATACGGGCAGTCCGACCTGCGGTTTGGCCATCGTGAGCGGCAACAGCAATGGGAAAAGTGCGCTGGCCATGATGACCGTTGACCATTGCGCGGTGAGCAATCCCACCCAGTACGGATACGCCAAGAAGACGAGAAGCCGGTGATAGCCCTCACGCGTCAGTCCCAGCGCCAGCAAAAATGAACTGAGACCGGAAAAAACACTCGCGGCCATCTCCGGACGCAAATGGATAAACGGCATGGCAAACAACGCCGCAGTAAATGGATACTGTTCGTACGGCGTGTCGTAGGGATTTTGTCCGGTCAGGAATCGCTGTGCCAGATGGATGGCCCAACCGAAATCGGCCGCGCCCTGATGAAATTTCCTCATCAGAAAAAAACAGACGAAGCCAGCTAACAGCCCAATCAGTCCGGAGATGGTGATCCGCCACCGCATGCGCTCGATTTCGCCCCACAGTTGTAACATGAAGCCGCTCCCATGGATCCCTCAGCCGTAGCGACTCGATCGAACCACGCTAGCTTGCGGGACCGGCCGCTGGTCCTTGCCATTGCGCTCGCCGTCGCCGTTCTGGTTTCGGCGAGCACGTGGTTCTACGTGGATTACATTCTGAGGGCCCAGCAGATTGCCGACGCGCGAGCCCACGATCGCCCACGTGGAAATCTCTCTGATTTGTATCCGCGCTGGCTGGGCGCGCGCGAGTTGCTGCGGCACGGCCGCAATCCGTATGGCGCGGAGATCACCCGCGAAATTCAGCTGGGATATTATGGACGGCCGCTCGATCCGTCGCGGCCCAATGATCCGAAAGATCAGCAGGGATTCGCATATCCGGTCTACGTTGTATTTCTACTGGTGCCCACCATCGATTTTCCATTCACGCCGGTCGAGGCGGGATTTCGATGGTTGCTGATCGCACTGGCGGCCGCAACCGTTGTGCTCTGGCTGCGCATGGTGCGATGGAAAGTGCACTTCACTTGCATTGCGTTTTTCTCTGTCCTCGCGTTGGGCTGGCTGCCTATGGTGCAGGGAATCAAGCTGCAACAACTCAGCTTGCTCGTGGCCGCGTCGTTTGCGGCCTGCGGAGCGTGCTTAGCCGGCGGCTGGCTTTTCATTGCGGGAGGGCTTCTCGCGCTGGCCACGATCAAACCGCAACTGACGTGGCCGCTCGTCTTGTGGCTGCTGGTGTGGGCCGCGAGCGACTGGCGCGGGCGTCGGCGGTTCGTTTTCGGATTTGCGCTCGTGATGGCGCTCTTGTTCGCAGGCGCGGAATGGGTTTTGCCGGGATGGATTGGAATGTTCACGGCAGCGATCCGGCAGTACCACCACTACACGCAAAATCAGTCGGTTCTCGTCTGGATGTTTGGTCCGATCGCAGGCCGGATCTTTGAAATCCTCTGCACACTCGCCTGCGCCGCGCTGGTCTGGCACTCCCGGCGAGAGCCTTTCACGAGCCCTGAGTTTGGCCGCGCCACGGCTCTGGTCCTGGCGCTGACCGTCGTGATCGTGCCCATGTTTGCGCCCTACAACCAAGTCCTGCTGATGCCCGCAATCCTGGTTCTTCTCAAGAGTGCCAGTTCACCGGAACCGCTCTTGCCCGCGTTCCGGCTGGCCGGAGCGGTTGGATTGCTGCTGCTCGTCTGGCCCTGGATTGCCACGTTCGGGCTGACCGCAGCGTATCCGTGGCTCACACCGGCGCTACGCTCACATGTCTGGCCCATGCCGTTTTATTCGAACTTTATGCTCCCGATTTTTGTCTTTGGACTCGCGGCGCTGGATCAGTGGAGTCACGCCGCATCCGGCTTGCGAGAGGCCTTCGCGGCAGAGTAGTCTGTTCCAGCAACGGAAGATGCGCTTGCCTTTCAACAAGTTGAACCGGCGAAAAAGCTGAGGGCAACCGTCACCAATCAGAGCAGCATGTCCCTGTCAGGTATTCACAGCTCGGGCTCCGGAGTTTTTCCCGCCCTCGTTTTCGTGCAGGGCAGCGAGCAGAAGAACATCGTTCTGAACCGCACTCCCTTCAGCGTTGGCCGAAAGGTCGACAAGGATCTGGTCATCGCCGATCCACGCGTGTCCCGCGATCATGCCCAGATCATGCAGGAGGGCCAGGATTTCTTCATTGTCGACCTGGGCAGCAAGCACGGAACTTTCGTCAACGGCGAACGCATCCAGCGGCAGAAACTGGAACGCGGCGACCGGCTGGAATTCGGCGCTCGCGATTCGGCTTACATTCTTTTCAATCCGGCGCACGCGACTTCCAACACCGCCCGCGAATTTCTCAGCCAGATTTCTGCGATCGGCATCAAGCCCGAAGCCACCGAACTGGAGAAGCTGACGCTTTTTCTCGACGCGGCCAGAAAGCTAAACACTGCGGGAGTGCTCGACGAAATTCTGATCACCATGCTCGATGTCACGCTGCAATTGACGCGCGCCGAGCGGGGTTACATTTTCCTGAAGGATGATGAGGGAAAACTGCGTCTGATGGCCGGACGCAACTCAAAAAAAGAGCCGCTGCTCGACGACAAAACCATTTCGCACTCGATTCTGGAGGAGTCGATCCGCTCCAATTCCGAGTTTCTTCTGACCGACACCAGCCAGTCGCTCGATCTTGCCGGCCGGCAGAGCATTGTTGCCTACGATCTGCGAACCGTCGTCTGCATTCCGCTGCGTAAGATGCAGGTGCAGGCCTCGCGTGATGCGCAAACCCCGGCGCCCTCGTTCAATACGGCGGAGGCCATGGGCGTTCTGTACGTGGATTCGCGTTTCGCCTCGCGCGACATCAGCGGAGTCGATCAGAAAATTCTGCACGTGATCGCGACCGAAGGTGCATCCCTGATCGAAAACGCCCGGCTGGTGCAGGCCGAAGAAGAAGCCCGCCGCTATCAGCAGGAGTTGAGCATCGCGGCGAGCATTCAGCAGCGCCTGATGCAGGTAAAAATCCCCGAGGTTCCCTTTGCCCGCCTGCGCGGCCGCAATCTCTCTTGTAAAGAAATCGGGGGCGATTTTTTTGACGCGGTGAACACGCATGACGGCCTCGCCGTTGTGCTGGCCGATGTCAGTGGCAAGGGCGTTTCCGCGGCGCTGCTGGCCTCAACGCTGCAAGGCATGATCTATTCGCACTTGATTGCGGGCATGTCGCTACTGGAGGTCGTAGGCGCGGTCAATCGGTTCTTCGCGGAAAAAATGGGCGGCGAAAAATACGCAACCGTGCTGCTGGCGCGGCTGCGCAAAGATGGCGAACTCGAATATGTGAATTGCGGCCATGTGCCCCCGCTGCTCGTCTGCCGCGGCGAGGTCCTGCGTCCTCCGCACGGCAATGTTCCCGTTGGACTGCTGGCCGACGCGACCTTCGAGAGCGCCAGCTGCCAGATGAAATCCGGAGACCGCTTCATTCTGGTGACCGACGGCGTAACCGAGGCGGAAAACAGCCGAGGAGATTTCTTTGAAGACTCGCGTCTGGAAGCGGCCGCAGCCAAATCTCCGACATTGGAAGGAATCTTCGGAGCGGTAACGGAATTCTGTGCCGGCACTCCCCTGAGCGATGACTGCACCGTCGTCGAACTCTGCTACACCAGCACGGAAGCCTAGCCAGCCCCCGAGCACTCGGCCACTTTCTTTGAACTTCGAATCAGAATACCTCGATGACAGCCCTATGCCCAGACGCTGCGGCTAGTCGGCTATCCCTTGTCAGTAAGGAGGCGCCGAGATCTTCCGCCAGAGCGACGTAAGCAGCGTCATAAGCGGACAAATTGTGGCGGAGTTGCCACACACGCGGCAGAAGAAGGAAATGTGGATATCTGACGATTCGAAGGTCGAGCAGATCCTGAACAGCAGTAGCGGCGCGTTGATCAGTAATTGCACCTTGCCACGCCAAACGCCTCAAGACCTGCGTTACCTCGATATCTAAAAGATGGGGAGCGTGGAGGGTTTCCTTGCGAGAATAGATTCTCTGCTCAATGAGGCGTCCGGCAGGACTCCGGATCAGCCAATCGATCACTGCCGACGCATCCAGAACGATCAACGTGCGTCTCGCTCTTCGCGCACTAGCCGCGCTGTATCGATTGGAACGGTAACGGGTTCCCTTTGATGCAAGCGCTCTCGCATCTCCGCCAACGTGGGCCGGTCCGCGATTTCCTTGATTTCCGAAAGCAGATAGTCGGACAAAGACATTCCTGCCATGGCCGCCCGGGCTTTTAGCCTACGGTGCAGGGAGTCCGGCACGTTACGAAGCTGAATCATTTTTGACATGCTTTGAGCATACTTTCATGTTTATCACATGTCAACCGTCACCGTGTAATCCCTTCCCTCCCAGCGCTTTTCTTCCGTCCAGAAAAAAGTGAATACAACTTGGCTGCCCGCAGCGAGCGACGCTGTCGGCAGATTGAGGATGTGAATGCCCACCCCGGTATCTTGGGTTTCGCTGTCGTGCGTAGTTTTCCAGCCGTCGAGGCTCCAGTGGACCAGCGCTGGCGAAAGAAGGTTCAGACGGAGGGTCTGATGGCGTGGAACTGTGCGTGTCTTGTTGTTCAATCGCCAGCCCCAGTGCTGTCGCCCGTGCTTGTCGATGACATAGCGCTTATACGGCTGCGGTGGCTGGTCGAAGATCTTGCCGTCGTGAATCGATCGCCGCAGCTTCACGTACTCGGAGTGAGCCCACACCAGCGGACATGCCGATCCCGAAGGTTTGCCACGAAAAAGTCCGAGCGCGGGTATGTCGGCGGAATCCCACACCTGCTCGGGAAGCAGCCGGCTTTGTCCTGACGTGGAATTCTCGATCACGGTCAGCAAGGCTTCGGCCTCATCGTGATGACCTCCGGCCAGTGCATAGTGCGCTCGCTCGCCGGCCAGCAGCGGCCAGGGACGTCCGATGCCCGTGCCATCAAAGGGCGATCCGTCTTTGTGCTCGCCGTATCCATCGCCGTTGTAGCGATACCAGCATGGACCTTGCGGAAGTTCGACCGCGAGCAGCGCATCAATGACGCGGAGAGTATTCAAAATTCGCGGATCGTCCGCGGCGCGCAATCCGAACCTAACCAGCGCCAGCGCATCCGGACTGATGATGTGATAGGCGCGGTCGCGATCCTGCCCCGGAGGCTTGTTTTTGATCGGCACGAAGCCCTGCGTGGGCGACGCTGCGCCATCCGTGTCGGGCGGAGCGATGCGCACGTAATATCCCGCAACGCCCAGTTGCCTGGCCAGATCCGTGCCTGCGGCGTAAACCCAGCGCTCGATGTTGTCATTCCAGGCGTCGGCGGTGTCGCGCATAGTTTGCGCCTGCTCGGAGTGGCCGGTCAGATCGGCGATGTCGGCGGCGGCGAGCAGCGCGGAGATTTCCGCCGCCAGCGTGAATGGCGAATAACCCGCGTCTTCTTCCCAGCGATCCTGCTGCGTGACCGGACCGTTGCGCACAATGAAGCTCGCGGCTCTTCGCGTCATCGGCCACCAACGATCCAATTTTCCCAGCGTCTCCGGTGCTTCGCGCCGGAGCAGATCCAGCAGCAGGATGGGAAACGAAGTTTCATCCATCTGGATCCCACCCCAGTACGGCCGGCCATCCAGCCACAAATTCTGCGCCCAGTTGCCGTCGGATTCCTGCGTGGCCTGCAGATAACGAAGCACGCGGATCGCGTCGGTCACGGCGCCGGCGGCCAGCAGCGCTCCGGCGTTTTCGACCAGATCCCGCGGCCAGACCAGGTGATAGCCGCCGAGATCTTCGTCCCCTTTGTCGAATCCCCACGGAATGGATAGGCTGGCAATGATTCCGCCAAGAAAATCTTTGGACTCGTGCGTGCGCAAGACCGCCGTCGAGGCCCGATAGAGATCGAGTTGACGCGGCGGTTCGTCGAGTTTGAAAAGTCCCGTCTGCCAGTTTTTCCACTGCGCCGTGAAGTGCTGGCGGATTTCGCCATAATCTTCGAAAAGACTGGAGCGCGCCTGCTGGCCCGCTTCCGTCCAAATCGCGCCGAAGCCGAGGGCGAACACAAACTCGCCATTCGAGGCCGCAAGGTCGATTTCACCGGTCAGAGCAATGTTGCCGTTTTCCGCGCAATCGTACTCCCAGTCCATTGCGAAGTGCTGCGACAGATCCTGCCAGCCATCCGAAACGCCGACGAATCCAACCGAACGCTTCTTCCATGGAGCCGACGAGGCCAGCGCCACCGCGACCGCGTCGCGTTTGGCAAACAGCATGGGCACACCTTTGTAGTCTCCGGTCCAGCCGGTGTTGCCGCGGCCGCAATTGCCCAGGTGAGGCGAGAGCAGAGTGTAGAGTCGGTAATCCGAGAGCTGGCCGACCAGCGGCTCGAAGCGCACTTTCTGCAGAACCACATTGCGATAAGGATCGGTGATGACTTCTTTGTGAATACGGTAGCGCCCGCTCAGGCATGTATTCGTCAGCTGGTAAGCAGGAATGCCCGGTTCAAAGGGACGGTTCTCAAAGCGGCAGTGGCGTTTTTCCTCGGAAAAGAAATCCTGGCCGCTGGTCACGAGGAAGCCCATGTCGCGGGTGCAGGCCTGGTCGACGCGCGGGAAATACACCTCGTTGAGAATGCCGTGGCTGACGGTGAACCAGACCTTGCTGTGCTGGTTGAGTGCTGTGCCCACGCCAGTTTTCGCACTGGAAGTCCAGCGCGGCGCAATTCCCGGCCAGCCGGGAGCATAGCGAATCGAGGGATCGCTCATGTACCACCTTGTGTGGCACGCGGCCAAGTGCCGCGTGAAGTGTTTTACAGAAATTTGACGGCCCCAGAGATGCCCTTCCGTGATATGACTGCATCCAAGCCGTGTAATGGGCGCATTTCAGCTCCGCTCGTGCGTGAATGCAGGTCTCTGATCATAGCTCACACCCATAGCCGGCAAATGTTGAGACTGAAGAAACCAGATGCACGCAGACTGCTTCGGGTGGCGTGTGGGTGCATATGCCTGGGCATCAGCTGCCTTGCCGCCGCCGATGACATCCCGCGGGGCAATCCAACATCGCTGCTCGATCAAGGCTTTTCCGGACTCTACAACCTCGACTTTGCCGGAGCCCAGAAAGATTTCGCGCGCTGGCAGGGGCAACATCCTGACAATCCGGTTGGACCCGTCAGTGAAGCGGCGGGACTGTTGTTTTCCGAGTTCAATCGTCTGGGCGTGCTGGAAGCGCAGTTTTACGAAAAAAACTCAGCTTTCGAGGCGCGCTCGAAAATGAAGGCCGATCCCGCTGTGCGCGCGGAGTTTCAGCAAGCCATCGACAAGTCAGAAGATTTGGCGCAGAAGCGGCTGGCGAAAAATCCGAACGACCGCGATGCGCTGTTCGCCCTTACCTTGTCCTCCGGCCTGCAGGCGGATTATGCGGCCTTGATCGAGAAGCAGAATCTGGCATCTCTGCATTTCACCAGGCAGGCAACCACTTTCGCACAGCGCTTGCTTTCGATCTGCCACGATTGTTACGACGCGCTTCTGGCCACCGGATTCAGCAAGTACATCGTCGGCAGCTTGGCCGCGCCGGTTCGCTGGCTGCTGCGATTGGGCGGTTTGCAGGCCGACAAGCAGGCCGGCATCGAAGACTTAGAGCTGACCGGCCAGCATGGACACTATCTCGCTCCCTTTGCGCGCATCCTGCTGGCGATCGCCTACGTCCGCGAGAAGGACAAGCCGCGCGCTGTAGAGATTCTCAGCGGATTGCGCGCCGAGTTTCCCGCCAACCCTTTGTTTGCGCACGAAATTCTCCGTCTGCAAAAAGAACAATGACCATTCGTCTCCGCGCCGCATTCACCAGAAATTCACTCGTTTGTAACCATCCTGTAACAGTGCACGCATAAAACGGGAAAGCTCCACCCTTTGATACAGGAGGAATCATCAGGTGCGCAAACTTGTGCTTCTGTTGGTGTGTGTGTTTCTGGCCCTGCCCGGATTTGGGCAGACCACGCTGAACGGAGCAGGTGCCACGTTTCCGTATCCCATTTACTCCAAGTGGTTCAGCGAATACCTCAAAATCCATCCCGAGGTTCAGATCAACTACCAATCCATTGGCAGCGGTGGCGGAATTCGCCAGCTTACCGAAGGCACCGTGGACTTCGGTGCCAGCGACATGCCCATGACCGATGACCAACTCAAGGAAGCCGAAAACAACCTGCATACCAAGGTGCTGAACATTCCTACGGTGCTGGGCGCGGTGGTTCCCGTCTACAACATTCCGGGAGTGAGCGGAGAACTGAACTTCACTCCTGATGTCCTGGCGGGAATTTACCTGGGCCGTATCTCAAACTGGAATGACAAGGCGATCGCGGCGGTGAATCCCGGTGTGAACTTTCCTAATCAGGAGATCGTGGTGGTGCATCGCTCCGACGGCAGCGGAACGACCTTCATCTGGACCGACTATCTCTCCAAGATCAGCCCTGATTGGAAGAGCCAGGTCGGCAGCAACACGTCGGTGAAGTGGCCGAAGGGCATGGGCGGAAAAGGCAACGAAGGAGTGGCCGGCTCCGTCCGTCTGTTGCCCGGCTCGATCGGATATGTGGAATTGATCTACGCCATCCAGAACAAGATCCCTTACGGAAAGGTGCGCAATTCTGCCGGGACTTTTGTGAAGGCCTCTCTTGAGGGTGTAACCGCCGCGGCGGCTTCCGCGCCCAAGATGCCGGCCGACTTCCGGGCATCCATCACGAACGCGCCCGGCCAGGATGCGTATCCGATTTCCAGCTTCACCTGGATGCTGATTCCGCTTCATTCCAAAGATCCGGCGAAAGGCAAGATTCTGGCCGATTTCCTGAATTGGATGGTCAGCGACGGCCAGAGCATGACAAGCGCCTTGGATTATGCGCCGCTTCCGGCCAATGTCGCGGCCAAGGTCAAACAAGCAATCAAACAGGTCGAGTAAAGCTCCACAAACATTGGCTGTCTCGTTCTGCCACACCATACAAGGAGAGGACCAAATGAAGTTTGCATGGACGTTATGTGCAATTCTCGTTCTGGCAACTGCGCTGGCTGGCCAAACCAGTGCTGGGCCTGCACCTGGCAAAGCGCAGGCTGCGGAAACGGCAAAGGCCGCAGCTACCGCACCAGCGACACGCGGCGCAATAGAAATAGCGCGGCTCGAGGGCGAAGGAGGCGGAGCAAACACGACGTCTGCTTCCAGCAGCTCCACGAACTCCACCAGCAAAACCGAAAACAACGCAAGCGGGACAACATCTTCTTCGGCTGCAGCTCCAGCGGCGAACCCGCCGGCTCCTGCTGCGCCCGTCCCGGTCGAAGATCAGGTTCAGCAGCTTCGCGACCTCGTCCTTTCCCAGTCGAAAGAACTGGAAGCCACTCGCGAACAATTGAAACAACAACAGCAGAGAATGCAGGCTCTCGAGGATCAGCTGAAGGCTTCCGGCGTAACTGGCGCCAAGGCATCGACGCCCGCGGCGGCCGTGCCATCCTCCGCCAGCGCAGCTCCTGTTGCTGCTCCTCCCGTTGCTGCTGCGCCTGTTCCGACGATTGAAGCGGGAGTTTCTTCGAGTCGTGACAGTTCCGCCAACGCGGGCGGCGCGGCGCCAGTCGCGGCTAACGTGTCGAACGCCCAAAGCATGCAGGAAACGCCGAACTCCGGCTCCGAGGCACCCACCGCGCTTCACTACCGCGGAGTCACCCTGTTGCCGGGCGGCTTCCTTGCGGCTGAATCGGTGTGGCGGTCACGGGCGCTCGCTTCGGATGTTAATACTCCTTTCAACTCGATCACCATGCCCGGAGCTTCGCAGAGCAACACTTCAGAATTCTTCGGCTCCGGACGCCAGTCGCGAATTTCCCTCCTCGCAACCGGCCGACTGAAGAGCGCTCTGCTCTCCGGCTATTACGAAGCTGACTTTCTGTCGTCGGCAATCACTTCCAACAACAACGAGAGCAACAGCTACTCGCTCCGTCAGCGGCAGGTCTGGGGACAGGCGGCGTTCGATAACGGCTGGAGCTTCACCGGTGGTCAAATGTGGAGCTTGCTCACGGAAACACGCCATGGCATGGACAACCGGACGGAGGCTACGCCGCTCACGATTGACGCGAACTATTCTGTCGGCTTCACTTGGGCGCGTCAGTACGGAGTGCGCCTGGTAAAGAATTTCAACAATAAGGCCTGGTTTGGAGTTTCATTGGAGAATTCGCAGGCCACGGTAACGACGCATAACAACGCGGCGAATTTCCTGGTCGGATCCGCGGGCACAAGCGGCGGTCTTTACAACGCTGGAGTCTCGACTTGCAGCTCGACTTCCACCGTCAATTCCACCACCGGTGCAGTCAGCACGAGCACGACTTGCTCACCGATCTCTACCTACTCGTTCAATCCTTCGCCCGATATCATTGCAAAATTAGTCTTCGAGCCCGGCTTTGGACACTACGAAGTGTTCGGACTCTTTGACGAGTTCCGCGATCGCGTGTTTCCTTGCGCGGAAGCTTCGGCGGCGTTTCCCTGCGCCAACGGTGCAACCGCGCCGACCACGGCCACGGCCTATAACGCTTCGACCAGCGGCGGCGGCGTTGGCGCGAACGCGCGTTGGTCCTTCGCCAACAAGCATTTTGATTTCGGCCTGCACGGCTTCGGCGGCAGCGGAATCGGCCGCTACGCTTCTGGCGGTCTGCCCGATGCTTCCATCAATGGAAATGGAACCTTCCATCTGGTGAAAGAGCTGCAAGGCCTTGCCACGATAGAAATTCACGCCCCCAGGACAGACATTTACTTCAACGCGGGCTCCGAATATGCGGCGCGGACGGCGAGTTTCGATCCCATTTCCGGCAAGGTCGTCGGTTACGGTGCGCCGAGCTTCAACAATTCCGGCTGCTACAGCGAGACGCTTCCTGCCAACGGCACCGGATTTTTGCCGGGCTCGCTTTCCAGCTGCACGGCAGATACGCGCGCTCTGATTGAAGGCACGGCAGGTTTCTGGTTTCGCATCTACGATGGCTCGCTGGAGAAAGTGAACCGCGGACGCATCCAGTTTGGTCCGCAGTTCTCCTATGTCGAGCGTGAGACTTGGTCGGGCGGCGGTCTGCAACCGCACGGCCTCGATGCCATGGTCTTCACTTCGTTCCGTTATTATCTGCCGTAAGAGCGGGCGGAAGCCGAAGGGTAGGAAGCAGTACTTCGCAAGTGTCGCGGCATCTGGATCGCACTCACGATCCAGATGCCGATTTTGCTGCTCGCTGTTCGTGAGCATGGTGATCCCCCCGCTCCGCGCGTGCGGGGCTGGAATGGTCTATACTGGGCTCCAGTATCTGTGCGGGAACGGTCACCCCACGGTTCAAACTCAATCGCTACAAAAAGCTGTTAGCACGCGGCGGCTATGGCACGTATTTCGCTGGATAATCCCAAATATTTCCTCAACCGCGACACTTCCTGGATGGCTTTCAACCGCCGTGTGCTCGAGGAAGCCGAGGACGAGGGCAACCCGCTTCTGGAACGGCTGAAGTTCCTGTCGATTTCCGCCAGCAATCTCGACGAGTTCTTTGAAATCCGCGTGGCCGGCATGATGCAGCAGATCGAAGACGGCGTAAACGACGCCAGTCCCGATGGCCTGACTCTGACGGAAAAGCGCGATGTACTGAACAAGCTGACGCATGAGTTCGTCGACGACCAGTACGACTGCTGGAATGAGCGGCTCCGTCCGGCGCTGGCGTCCAATGGAATTCGCGTCTTGAGCCTGAACGAACTCGATGCCGCGGGCCTGCGCTTCGTCGACGAATATTGCGAACGCGAACTCGATCCGCTGCTGACGCCCGTGACGGTGGATCCGGCGCATCCCTTTCCCCGCGTCATCAACAAGGCGCTGTGTATGGGGTTCCTTCTACGCCGGCGCCGTCGTTCGGCCTTGACCTATACGGGAGTCGTTTCCGTTCCCCGCGTCTTGCCGCGGTTGGTGCGCCTGCCCTCGCAAGGCACAGCCGATTTTATTTTCCTCGCTGATCTCGTCGCGCACCACGCCCAACACATGTATCACGGCTATGACATCGTTTCTTCTACGCCATTTCGCGTGACGCGCAACAGCAATCTTTATCTTGCCGAAGAAGAAGCGCGCAGCCTGTTGGAATCGGTCCGCACGGAACTGCACAACCGACGCAAGGGCGACGCGGTGCGCCTGGAGATTGAAGTCGACGCCGATCCGGAAATTATCGAGCGCCTGCGCAGCGTCTTTGAGCTCGATCCCTGGCAGGTGTTTCCGGTCAAAGGACCGGTCAACTTGCTGCGTCTGTTCAACGTCTACGAGCAGGTGGAGCGGCCCGACCTGAAATACAAGCCATTTTCCGCCCGCGAATTGCGCCTGACTTCAAAATCGAAAGACCTGTTCGAAGAGCTTCGCACCCACGACATTCTGCTGCATCATCCTTACGATTCTTACGACGCGGTGGTCTCGTTCATCGAATCGGCGGCCGAGGACGATCGCGTCCTTTCCATGAAGCAGACGCTGTATCGCACCAGCGAGCATTCGCTGATCGTGCCGTCCTTGATCGATGCCGCATCGCGCAAGGAAGTGACCGCAGTCGTGGAATTGAAAGCCCGCTTCGACGAGGCTTCCAACATCCGTTGGGCGCGCGATCTCGAAGATGCCGGCGTGCAGGTCTTCCATGGGCTCGTCGGCCTGAAGACGCATTGCAAGCTGTCGCTGCTGGTGCGGCGCGATCCCGATGGGGTGACGCGCAGCTACGCCCACATCGGCACGGGCAATTACAACGCCAGTACGGCCCGCATTTATACCGACCTGAGTCTGTTCACCGCCAATCCGGAAACCACGCGCGCAGTGCACGACGTGTTCAGTTTTCTCACCGCCTACGCGGAAAATCCCAGCTACGAGCCGTTGCTGGTAGCGCCGCTCGATTTGGCGGAGAAGACCGCTGCGCTGATCGACCGCGAAATCGAGCATGCCCGCGAGGGAAGAGAGGCGCACATCATTGCCAAGATGAATGCGCTGCTCGATAAGAAAATCGTGCAGGCCCTTTACCGCGCCTCGCAGGCGGGAGTGCAGATCGACCTGATCGTGCGCGGCATCTGCGCGTTGCGGCCGGGCGTGCGCGGGGTGAGCGACAACATCCGCGTGCGCAGCATCGTCGGCCGCTTTCTCGAGCACAGCCGCATCTATTATTTTGCCAACGGCGGCGAGGAAGAGATCTACATGGGCAGCGCCGACTGGATGCCCCGGAATTTATACGAACGCGTGGAGGTCCTGCTGCCCTTGCGCGATGAAGTGCTGCGCGAGCGCGTGCACCGCGAGATCCTCGATGCCTATCTCGCCGATAACCGCAAGGCGCGAATCCTGTTGCCCGACGCGACCTACATCCGCGCCTGGCAGCCTTTGCGCGGGAAACGCAATCGGCGTCCTCCGATCGGCGCGGCCGCTTTCAACTCCCAGGATTTCCTCATCGCCGTGGCGGAAGGGAAGGCCCCGGCACTGCCGCCCGCGCCTGTTCCAGCGCGCCGCCGCCGGCCGCGAGTCTTGGCGGGAAGGGAACGGTAAGCCCGAATGATTCTCTACTTCTTGCGTCACGCCAGCGCCGGCGAACACTTCGCCAATCCGAAAAAAGACGAGAAGCGCGCGCTCGACAAGGAAGGAATCGACCAGTGCGGCTACATCGGCCGCGCCCTCACCGCGCTCGACGTGCAGGTGGAGATGATTGTTTCGAGCCCGCTGAAGCGCTCCACTCAAACCGCATCGCTGGTGGGCAATGAACTGGGCTACGAAGGCAAAATACAACTCGAAAACGGACTGCGCCCCGAAGCCGGACTCGCCGATTTCCGCAAGCTGCTCGAAAAATACTCCCGCCAGGAAGCGATCATGGTCGTCGGACACAATCCCAACCTGAGCCAATTCCTGGGAGCGGTGATCTGCGACTCCGGCTGCGAAGCGTCTCTGGAGCTGAAAAAAGGCGCGGTGGCAAAAGTCGAAATGCGGCGCACTTCCGGCACGCTGCAGTGGTGCCTCACTCCGAAAGTATTGCGCACGCTTCACGAGACTGCGGTGGAAAGTTCGCGCCCGAAGACTTCCAGGAAATAGTCCCGCTCTTTTTCGATCGCCCACAATTCCAGATCCACTCCCAGGTTGCGCCGCGGAATCAGGGTCAACATGACTTCCGCTGAGCGCATTCCAATGCGCACCTGGCGCACGGCGCGGCTCCGCCCGAGATTCAAGGCACGGGCCAAACGCAGCAGCAGAATCGCTTTCTGCACCGGTACCCGGTCGGCAGGATCGATCAATTTGATGGGGCCGTCTTCCACCGTGGGCCGTGATTTTCCCAGATAGCGCGCGATGGCGGCGATGAGCCGGCGCTGCTGCGGGGTGTAGCCGAGAATTTCAGAATTGGAAATGATGTAGTGCGTGTGGCGATGATGGCCGTTGCGATTCACGTAGTCGCCGACTTCATACAGCATCGCCGCCGCCGAGAGCCACTCGCGGTATTCCGGTGGCAGGCGGTGCAGGGAGCGCAGGCGGGCAAACAGCAGCATGGCGGACTCGCGCACATCGAGCGCATGCTTGCGTTCCACATGGTAGTGATCAACGGCGTTCAGAATCGATTCCCAGCGTTCGGATTCGATCTGGCGCCCGGAGCGGGTGCTGCGATCGTAATCCGCCGCCATCTGGGCGAGAATTCCGTCTCTCAACCCCAGCGGGGAATAGCGGAAGCCCGTCAGGTGGAGACGTTCCAGCAATTCGCGATAGACGGTAGCGCCAGCCACAATAATCTCGGCGCGCCGCGGCCCGATGCCTTGGATCTCGCGCCGTTCCGCAACCGGCAGCCGAGCCAGCCGCTTCGTCAGGCGAGCCATTTCCACGCGTGTTACGAGATGGCGGTTGCGCGTTTTTCTGCGACGGAGGTGCGCGGCCGCCGTGGCCAGAGCCGCCGCCGTGCCGGAGGTTGCAATCACGTTTTTCACCCGGGCTGCTCCAATGCGGTTCGCAATCCGGTTCACCTCGCGCGCGACGAAGCCGCCGAGACGCTTGAGTTCCCCTTTGCGCGACGGATCATGGCGCAAAAATTCATCCGTAAGCCGAACCGCGCCCAGCGGTAAACTCACCGCGTCGCGAATGTGTCCGTCCCGCGTTACGGTCAGCTCGCAGCTGCCGCCGCCTAAGTCGATCATCAGCGTCGTCGCGCGATCCACTCGAGCTATCGAAACCAGGCCGAGATGAATCAGCCGCGCTTCTTCCATGCCTGAAATGATCTCAACCCTCCATCCCGTGGCCGAGCGCACCCATTCCTGAAAGGCTTGGGAATTGCGCGCGTCACGCAACGCGCTGGTCGCCACAGCCCGGACGCTGTCGATGCCGATCTGTTGCGCACTGCGATGGAAACGGCGCAGCACCTTGATCGTCTCTGCCATCGACTCCGGCGTCAGAAATCCCGAGCGAAACACGCCCTCGCCGAGACGTGTGACCTCGCGATCTTCATGCAGAGGGTGCAGGCGACCCGCTTGCAGCCGCGCAATCTTCAAGCGAACCGAATTCGAACCGATGTCGACGGCAGCGAAGGTGGGCATGGAGCAGAACGAGGATGAGCCTCACAGTGTACATGCGATCTACCCACTCGTCACCGCGTTTGCGTGGGGGCTTGCGCAGCCCTTCGCGAAGCGAATTGCGTGGGCATGTGGTACTGTCCTAAACTAGGACAGTACCGGGCATGTCTTTTAACAATTTTGTAACACGCCTCTGTTAACTTGGAGGCGAATGGCCAACCCCGCATTCCCACGGCCCGATATGCCCGGCGCACAACCTGTGGAGGGAGCGAAGCTTAAGTCCGTACCGGCAGTAGTTCCACTCCGCCTGATGCGGGTTTCGGCGGGCGAAGTTCCCGATCGCATTTTTGCCATCATCATCACCGCCAGCGGATTCGCCGTTCTCGGTGTACTCGCTCTCATCGTCTACGAATTGGTGCTGCGTTCCGGGCTCTCCTGGCACGCTTTCGGCTGGAAGTTCTTTGCCGCCAGCGATTGGGATCCGGTCAGCGAGCAGTTCGGCGCGTTGCCCTTCATCTACGGCACTCTGGTTTCATCGCTGGTGGCACTGATCATCGCCGTCCCGCTTTCCGTCGGCGTAGCCGTATTCACCACCGAGATGTGCCCCAAGAAGTTCCGCGGGCCGCTGTCGTTCTTCGTGGAATTGCTGGCCGCCATCCCCAGCGTGATTTACGGGTTATGGGCGATGTTCGTGCTGGTGCCGATCCTGATTCAATACGTCGCGCCGCTTCTCTCGAAGACGCTAGGCTGGACGGGATTGTTTACCGGCCCCTTCTTCGGATACTCCATGCTCGCCGCAGGCATCATTCTCGCCATCATGATCATCCCCATCATCTCTTCGATCACCCGGGAAGTCCTGGCGGTGGTGCCGCAGCATCAGCGCGAGGCCGTGCTGGCTTTGGGCGCGACGCGCTGGGAGATGATTCGCATCGGCGTGCTGAGAAATGCCCGCGCCGGAATCGTGGGCGCGATCATTCTAGGACTCGGCCGCGCGCTGGGCGAAACCATGGCGGTCACCATGGTAATCGGGAACAGCCCGCACATCGTCCAATCGCTGCTGGCTCCCGGCTACACCATGGCCAGCGTGCTGGCCAATGAATTCAGCGAGGCTACCGGCGATGTGTATCTGTCAGCTCTGATCGAGATCGGACTGGCCCTGTTTCTGGTTACGATCGTGGTGAATGCGTTGGCGCGACTCCTGGTTTGGTCTGTTACCCGCGGCCAGCCGGTTCGAGGCACTGCCTGAGATGGCCACAATGAGTTCAATCCACGTCCCGAAAATCAGCCTGCGCCGCCGTCTGACCGATCACCTCATGACCGGCCTCGCGATTCTAACGGTCGTGATCGTGTTGGCGCCTCTCATCGCCATTTTCGGTGACCTCGTTTATAAGGGCGCGACTTCGCTGAATTGGGCATTCTTCACGCAGACTCCAAGGCCTGTGGGCGAAACTGGCGGCGGCATGGCCAACGCCATCGTTGGATCGGTGCTCATTCTGGGGATTGCCAGCGTGATTGGAGTGCCGTTCGGAATCGGCGCCGGCATCTATCTCGCCGAGTTCGGTCGCAATCGTCTGGGCAGCTTCATTCGTTTCACTGCCGATGTCTTGAACGGCGTGCCCTCGATCGTGATGGGAATCGTGGCTTTCGCCATCGTGGTGCTCTATCAGAAGCATTTTTCCGCGCTGGCTGGAGGCGCGGCGCTCGCCATCATGATGGTTCCCACCATTAGCCGCACGACCGAAGAGATGCTGCTGCTGGTGCCGCAATCTTTGCGCGAAGCAGCCTATGGATTGGGCGTTCCCCGCTGGCGCACCACGCTTTCGATCACCCTGCGCACGGCGACCTCGGGTGTAATCACCGGGGTCATGCTGGCTTTCGCACGCGTGGCCGGCGAGACCGCGCCGCTGCTTTTTACTACGCTCGGCAATCAATTCTGGAATCTGCAGCCGAATCAGCCCACGGCTGCGCTCCCGCTGCAAATATACGTCTACGCAAATTCTCCGTACGACGATTGGCATCGCCAGGCGTGGGCGGGATCTCTCGTTCTTATCATTCTTATCGTAGGTGCGGTTTCTGCGGTTCGCTACGCCGTGCGGCGTGGTACCTTTGGGACGGCATAATTATGGGTGTTGGAATCCAGGTCGAAAATTTGAATGCCTGGTACGGCAAGGGACAGGCTCTCTACGATATCAGCCTGAAAGTGGCGGCCAATCACGCCACCGCGCTGATCGGACCCTCCGGATGCGGCAAGTCGACGTTCATCCGCTGCCTCAACCGCATGCATGAAACAATTCCCGAGGCGCGGGTCGAGGGTAAAGTTCACATCGGCGAAATCGACGCCTACAACGGAACCTCGGCTACGCAGCTGCGCCGCCGCATCGGCATGGTGTTTCAGAAGCCCAATCCGTTTCCCACCATGTCGATTTACGACAACGTGGCGTCCGGGCTGAAGCTGAATGGCTTTCGCAACCGGCACAAGCTGAACGAAGTCGTCGAGCGGTCGTTAGCCGTCTCGGCGCTGTGGGAGGAAGTCAAAGATCACCTGCACAAGAAATCGGGCGCGAGCCTTTCCGGAGGCCAGCAGCAGCGTTTGTGCATCGCGCGCGCTCTGGCTGTGGAACCCGAAGTCCTTTTGATGGACGAACCCTGCTCGGCACTCGACCCGATCTCTACCGGCAAAATCGAAGAATTGATTTTTCAGCTCAAGGAGCGGTATACCATCGTAATTGTCACGCACAACATGCAGCAGGCTGCGCGCGTGGCCGAATTTACCGGCTTCTTCCTGTTGGGCAAGCTGATCGAATTCGACAAGACAGAAAAGATTTTCACCAAACCTTCCGACAAGAAGACGGAAGATTACATCACCGGAAGGTTCGGATAAGGCGATTCTCACCACGGAGGCACTGAGACGCGGAGAAGACTTTGCAAGGTTTAGCGTTGGAGACGCGGGCCGCCGGTTGCCACGAAACAGGATGGCCGCTCGGAACAGACGTGCTGAATGTACTACTGCGTGCCTCCGTGTCTCCGCGGGGAAGAATTCTGGTTAGGTTATAGAAAGGCATCAATGCGTACCCGCTTTCAGCTCGGGCTTGACGATTTGCGGCAGCGGTTGCTTCGCATGGGAGGACTGGCGGAGCAGGCCGTGGACCGCGCCCGCCAGGCTTATGTTGACCGCGATCTTACGCGCTGCCAGATGGTGCTGGAAGGCGAGGGCCTGATCAATCAGGCGGAGCGCGAAATCGACGAAGCCGCTTTCGACATGCTGGCCATGCAGCAGCCCATGGCCGTCGACCTGCGCTTTATTCTGGCCGTCACCAAGATCAATGCCGATCTTGAACGCGTGGGCGATCAGGCCGTGAACATCGCCGAGCGCGTCATGGATATGGTCGAGCTTCCCGCGGCCGATCTGCCGGTCGACATCGCGCGCATGGGAACTGCTGTCAGCGCCATGGTGCGGCGCGCTCTGGAGTCGTTCATCGAGGGCAAAGTCGAACTGGCCCAGGCCGTGCTCGAAATGGACAACGTCATCGATCGCATGCGTGACGACGCCTTCATCCAACTCGTCAAAACGATGAACGAGCGTCCCGAAGCCGTGCGCCAGGCGCTCGATGCGCTGCTGGTCGCGCGCAACCTCGAACGCGTTGCGGATCACGCCACCAACATCGCCGAAGACGTCATCTTCTGGGTGCAGGGCTCCGATGTCCGACATAACGTGCATCCCGAGACCGAGGACCAAGATTCCTCCCGTCCGACCACTAGAGCCTCGGGCGTGTAAATCTGTGGCGCATGGGGGTGTCCCATTTCCCGCCGTTTTTGCGAGACATGGGAGCTTCGCAATATCGCGCGTTTGGATCGCATCCTTTTTGACTCTCCATATCACCCTGCATTACCCTCATCTCTTCTCCGCTGTTAGAGGCTTTCCTGTGAGGTCATCGTGATCGCTCG
>JASHQK010000456.1 GCA_030039195.1 Candidatus Sulfotelmatobacter sp. | reverse complement strand
CAGGTTTTGTCCTTCGGGCCGCCGGTGTCGGTTTCCGCCGGAGCCAGCGACTCGGTCCCGCTGCGCTTGTCGAACAGGCTGGTCATGCACCCGGTCTGGGGATCGATTTTCAGGCGAATGAATTCGTTTTCGAGAATATCCTCAGTGGAGGAAGCGGAAGCTTTCAGCAGCGAATGAACCGGCGTTGCAATAGTGGCCGCGCGAACGAAGTAGGTTTCGTAGCCGAGCGATGGCGTTCTCGTCAGGATTAGAAATTTCGCGCGGTGCGTCGCCGGATCAAGACTGAGCAGCTGCGTCTCCGCCGGCTTTCCGTTGGAATCGACGACCGCGATCTGCTTGGCGGGTGCGGGCAGTTGTGCTTCGAGTTCGGTCACATCTGTGCGCGGCCACGAGAGCGAATTAAAGACCATGACCGGCACTCCCGCGATCTCGGTGCGCACGGCGGCAACCTCACTTAATCTCGCCCCCGGAATACCTTCGCCCTCGGTATTCACATGAGCGGCAATCTCCTGCAACGAAGCTCGCGTAACGTCCGTCGCGAAGCGATCGGCAGTTTCCAGGTTGCGTTTTGCATCCAGATAATTCACGGCGATGCCCGAGCCCGGCATGATGTCGTGGAAGTGATCGAAGAGCAGACGTTTCCAGTTCAGTTCCATGCCATCCTGCGGATAGGCGAGGCCATATAGGGACGCGATCGAGGAAAACTTCTCTGCATTCAGGACCAATTCTTCGGCGCGGCGGATTCTCCGCTTTGTTTCTGCCTGCGTGGTGAACACTCCACGGTGATACTGGAAGTAAAGTTCACCATCCCAGGTGGGAACCTGCATGCTGGGCAACTTCTTTTCCAGATCGTTGAAGAAATCGCTGGCGAAGCTGAACTGCAGCTTGGGGAAGACCGCATCCGGCGCGCGGAGTTGATCGGCGTGATCGAGCATGACGCGCGTCGGCCCGCCGCCGTGATCACCCACGCCATACAGGTGCATCATCTCGGGATGGTCGGTGAGCTTCGGGCCGTAGATCGAAGGCATCCAGACGGAAACGTCCTCGGCGAGCGGGACGGCGTCGATTCCGCCGGCATAATCGTGCGGGAAGTAAGTCAGCAAGCGGCTGCCATCGGGTGCCTGCCACCAGAAAAGTTTGTAGGGAAAAGTGGTGAATTCGTGCGCCCAGAGCAGCTTTTGCGTGACGAAATAATCCATGCCCGATTTCTTGTAGATTTGCGGCAGTTGCCAGTTGTAACCGAAGGAGTCGGGATTCCACCCGATCTTCACATCCACGCCGAAATTTTTCTGGAAATATCGTTTGCCCACCAGAATCTGCCGCACCAACGATTCGCCGGCGGGCATGTTCAGGTCGGGCTCGACCCACATGCCGCCGATTACCTCCCATCGTCCTTCTTTCACCCGCTGCACGATCTCCTGGAACAGATCGGGATATTTTTCCTGCATCCACTCATACGCTCGCGCCGAAGACATGGTGAACTTGAAGTCCGGATATTCCCGCATCAAGTCGAGCACGCTGCGGAACGTGTTGCGCACGACTTCGACGGTCTCGGTCCACGGCCACAGCCAGGCCATGTCGATATGCGAATTGCCCACAATGCGGATGGTGAACTGCTGCATGAAGGGCTGGAGTTGTTTAAGTTTCACTTGCGCTGCCTGCAGCGACATATCGAACGCGCCTTGATCTCCGCCTTCGAGCAGCGAGAAATCGATCGCTTTCACGGCCGCGTCTAGTTGCTGTTCGCGCTCGGCTTTTCCCTCCTGATAGGCATCGATAATCGGACGCGCAGCCAGAATTTCGGTGCGCAAGAATTCGGGATCAGGCCGTGGTGGCGAAGGTTGAATGACGAGCTCGCTGTGAAAGAATTCCGATTCGACCTTATCTCCGGCGACCACGCGAGCCGCTACCAGAAATCTTTCTCCCGGCTGGGCATTCTCGGTCAAAAGCACTGGCTGAATGTCATCGTCGGTGCCGCGATACAGCATCGCAGTGTTCGAGAACACCGTAATCGTCAGATCGTCGTCGCTGCCAAAGCGCAAATCGAGCAGCACGCGCGACCCTTGCGTAGCGTAGCCGTTGATCGTCTTCGGAATCTCGATCCAGCGGCGAAACACGGTGGTTCCCGTGAAATGCTGTTCGTCGGCATGTCCGCCGCCGGGACCGGAGACATTGCGCACCGCGAAGCTATCCCATGTCGAATCGTTCAGGCCTGGATCTTCCGGATGCGGCACGTCGGTATGAAAACGCCATTCCTTTTCGTTCCGCCGCAGCAGGGATTCCAGCCGGTCGAGCGTGGGTTTGTAAGGATCAGAATTGACTGGAGTCTGCGCAAACCCAGAGGCCGTGCACAGTACGCACACAAAGAACGGAAGCGAAAAGAATAAAAAGGCGAGACGCTTCATCGAAGCCTCACTTCGAATAAGATCAGACTGCGGGGAAACTCAATAAGATATCACTCCATCTGCCGCAGAGCTAAGTTGCTGATTCTACGCTGCGTGGGACTACTTTTGGGGGCTATGAATAAAAAATTGATTCCCCGCATGCAAAATATGAATCGAAGTCATTACATTAGTGATTTGACGGCAGAAGCCGCTCCACCTAGAATCAAAAATCGAATGTCAGATTGCCTCTATATCGGCGCCATGTGCTGTTGTACTTGTTGTTGTTGCGCGAGCGTGTGCTCTGGCGCGGGAGGGCTGCTGACTTAAGAAAACTTTCTTAATACCGGCACTCAACACCCACCGCCAGACGATCCTGGCGGTGGGTTTTTTATTGGCGAAATTTCACTGAGCAGCTATGAGCGACACCACAGCGACGAGCAAAGAAACCAAGGCGCAGCGCGCCGAGCGACTGAAACGGGCGTTCAACCCGTGGGAAGGCCTCGACGAAATCCGCCGCTTTGCTCGCGCAGGCTTCGCCTCAATCCCTCCCGAATGGATCAGCACTTATTTTCGCTGGTGGGGCGTTTACACCCAGGGCGACGGGGTCGGCGTCACCGGCGGCAAAAACGGCGAGGGACGCGCCATCGAGCGGTTCATGGTCCGCATCCGCATTCCCAATGGCATCGTCAATTCCCGCCAACTGCGCGCGATCGCCGACCTCACACGCCGCCACGCCAATGGCATCGCCGATCTTACGGTTCGCCAGAATATTCAGCTGCATTGGGTCACCATTGAATCTTTGCCGGAAGTGCTCGACGGCTTGTGGCAAATTGGACTGAACACCATGGGCGCGTGCGGCGACGTCGTCCGCAATGTCACGGGATGCCCGCTCGCCGGCGTGGACGCCGAAGAAATCTTCGATGCTTCAGCTCTGGTGCGCCAAGCCTCGGATCTGCTCGCCGGAAACGCCAATTTCTATAACCTGCCGCGAAAGTTCAAGATCTCGATTGCCGGGTGCCGCTCCTGGTGCTCGTATCCCGAGATCAACGATATCGGACTGACGGCAATTGAACGCGCGACCGGCGGCAGGCGCGAGGTCGGCTTTTCGCTTCGCGTTGCCGGCGGTCTTTCGACCGAACCCTATCTCGGCGCGCGGCTGAACGCATTCGTGCGGCAGTACCAGGTTCTCCCCGTCATCAAGGGGATTGCGGAGTTGTTTCGCGATTCAGACGTGTTGCGCGAGCATCGTGAGCGCGCGCGCTTGAAATTTCTTTTTCTGCGCCATGGATGGACCGCCGAACGATTTCTAACCGAATTGCATGAGCGCATTGGATTCAAGCTGGATTCCGCAGTCGAAGAGCATCCGCCGGCTGATGTTTACCGCGATCATGTCGGCATTTGTCCGCAGAAGCAGCCCGGCAATTCCTACGTGGGAGCCGTTGTCCTGCGCGGGCGCATAACGGCCGATCAGATGCGCGCGGCCGCCGAGCTTGCCGAACGTTTTGCCGGAGGTGAGTTGCGCGTCACCAACATGCAGAATCTGCTGATCGTCAATGTGCCGAGTTTGAACGCTTATCCCCTGGCCAGGGAACTCGACGCGATTGGACTTCCTGTTCATGGCTCCGCATTCGCGCGGGGCACCGTAGCTTGCAGCGGCACGGAATTCTGCAAGCTCGCCATCACAGAAACGAAAAGCTTTTCACGCTGGCTGGTCGAGGAACTCGAGGACCGCCTGCCCGGCTTCGATCAGCACCTGAAGCTGCACGTGACCGGATGCCCCAACAGTTGTGGTCAGCATTGGATTGCCGACGTCGGAATCGAAGGCAAGAAAATCAAAGTCGATGGCGGCATGGTCGACGCCTATTACTTCTGCGTAGGCGGTGCGCTTGGGCTGCATCAGGCGACGGCCCGGCCTGTCGGATATCGCTGCGCCGCAACCGAAGTGCCCGATGCGCTGGAACGTCTGCTGCACCGGTATCTAGACGAACGCCAGCCAGGCGAAAATCTGCGCCGCTTTTTTGCGCGCCACAACGACACGCAACTACGCGAGTTCCTGGCGGGAGAAGTAGTCGCGGCGGTCGATCGCGACTTGCCATCTGCACATGTCCCAGGTCTTGCCAATGCAGCGAGACCCTTCGACGGGCTCAGGGCAGGCTCTGGGGCACCCCTCGTAGAGATTGGAGGAATCGGTGACTAGCCTGTTTCCTATGTTTCTGAAACTCTCCGGCAGAAAATGCCTGTTCGTCGGTGCCGCCGAAGTCGGTGAGTCCAAGATTGCTGGCGTGCTCGAAACGGGGGCACACATTCGCGTGGTCGCGCTGGAAGCGAGCGCTGCCGTTCGCCAGTGGGCGCGAGACGGAAAGCTTGAACTCGAACTGCGGGCGTTCGCGCCGGAAGATCTTAACGGAGTCTTCCTGACCGTCGTTGCTACCTCCTCACGCAGTCTGAATGAACGCATTTACGGCGAGGCGCAGCGCCGGGGGGTGCTGTGCAATGTGGTCGATGTTCCCGACCTCTGCGATTTCTTTTATCCCTCAGTCGTGCGGCGCGGAGATTTGCAGATCGCGGTATCGACTGCGGGGCAGAGTCCTTCGCTCGCCCAGAAAATTCGTCAGCAACTGGAAAAACAGTTTGGTCCCGGATACGCCGAATGGGTCGCGGAACTGGGCGAAACGCGAAGGCTGATTCTGGCCAGCGATCTCGATAAAGGTCGCAAGCTCGAGTTGCTGCACTCGCTGGCCAGCCGGGAAGCGGTCGAGTCGGCTCGGGCTGAAGCGCGCAACCGCAATACGAATCGTGAGCTGGCTGCGATGGGAGAAAGGAAATGAAGGGGAAGGTTTGTCTTGTCGGGTCTGGTCCGGGCGACGCGGAATTGCTCACGATCAAAGCGCTGCGCCTGCTGCAGACGGCTGAAGCCGTGCTTTATGACGATCTGGTTACGCCGGAGATCCTCGCGCTGATCCCTCCGACAGCGCAGCTGCATAACGTCGGCAAACGCTCCGGAACCAAAAAAATCTCGCAGCCAGAAATTAATTTCCTGATGATCGCACTGGCCGAGTCGGGTGTGAATGTCGTTCGTCTGAAAAGCGGCGATCCTCTGATTTTTGGCCGCGCCGGCGAAGAAATGGAAGCCTTGAGGCAAGCTGGCATCGACTACGAAATTGTTCCCGGCGTGACCTCCGCCTTCGGTGCGGCTGCCGGCGCCGAAATTCCGCTGACGCACCGCCGCGTATCGTCGGCCCTCGTTTTTATCACGGCGCATCAGGCTGCGGAAAGCGATCCGGCTGATTGGAACAAGCTTGTCGCGAGCGGCGCCACGCTGGTTATCTACATGCCGGGACAAAACTATGGCGAACTCGAAGCGAAACTGAAGGCAGCGGGTTTGACAAGCGAGACGCCATGTGCCATCGTCTCCCGTGCAACTACAACACAGCAGCAGACTCACCGCACCACAGTTTCCAATCTCCACACCGCTCCGCGCTTGCCCTCGCCGACACTTCTCGTCGTCGGAGAAGTCGTCCGCTTCGCGCGCGCTGATTTTTCTCAGACCTCTACTCTCGAACGAATTTCCGCCGGACTCGATGCCTTCCATGTCACAGAGAGTGAGGGCTCTGTCCGATGAACGCAACTGCCGCCAAACCAGGACCCATGACTTCCTCGATGCAAGACCAGATCGTTTCTTTGCAGGCCTCAGCAGAACATTGGACGCCGCAGCGTACATTAGCGTGGGCGTTTGAGAAATTCGGAACCTCGGTTGCAATTTCTTCGGCCTTCGGCGCGGAGGGCATGGTGTTGATCGACATGGCGTCGCGTATTCGCAAAGACTTTCGCCTGTTCACGATCGATACCGAATTTCTTTTTCCCGAGACCTACGCGCTGATGGATCGTATCGAAGCCAGATACGGAATCGAAATCGAGAAAGTTTATTCCGTTCTGTCGCCCGAGGAGCAAGCGCACTCGCATGGTGCCGCGCTCTGGAGCCGAGATCCCGATCTGTGCTGCAATCTGCGCAAAGTGGAACCGCTACGGCGCAAGCTGGGAGAACTGAGTGCGTGGGTCACCAGCATCCGCCGCGACCAGACCTCATCCCGCTCGGCCGCTCGGCGCATTGAATGGGATGGCAAGTTCGGGTTGGTGAAAGTGAATCCGATTGCCGATTGGACGTCGAAACAAGTCTGGCGCTACATCCACGATCACGACGTACCCTACAACGAGCTTCATGATCAGGAATATCCCAGCATCGGTTGCACGCATTGCACGCGCGCCGTCAGGCCGGGAGAGGATGCGCGCGCCGGGCGCTGGCCGGGATTCAGCAAGACGGAATGCGGCTTGCACGTGATCGAACCTGCGCAATCGTAGTCAGCGTCATGTAGGGACAGCCGCCGTCGGCTGTCCGCGGAAGAAAACCTCTGTACGTTTGAATTCGGACAAGGCATCTTCCCTGATCATCATCCCGCCTGGCAGAATGCGACCGAAGTGCTTCCCCAGTCGCGCGCGGGTTCTCGTTGCGGCGGGAAAAACGTCGAGTGCAATCTGCGCACGGACTCTTCCGCCTTCGATTCATCGACAAGGAACGAAATAATTCGATCGGATGCTCCCTGGCAGGCGACGCGAACATCCAGATCGGCGACGGCGGCAAAAGCCCGGCTCGCCACTTCCGGCTGACGGCGGATATTTTCGCCGAACACGCACACCAGCGCCCTGTGATTTTCCCAGCGCACATCGGCCACACTCTCGAGTTCAGCCGCAATTTTCGGCAACGCGGAACTGGCGCTCACAATCAGCGAGACCCGTCCCAGGGAAGTCCCAAGCAGGTGAACGGGGCAAGCGTGGTGATCGAATGCGGCGAAAAGCGCTCCTAAGAGTTCCGAATCGATGGCCTGCACCGGCTCGACCTCTACGACAGCGACCTGCTTCTTCGTCGTGATCGCGCAGATGGTGTTGCCGCTTTTGGCCCGTGCTGCGATCTCGGTGCCTGCGCCTTCCGGGCGCCGCGAATTCAGAACGAGTACCGGAATGTTTTCGCGCATGGCCGGAGCCAGAGTGCCGGGATGCAGGACTTTTGCTCCAAAATGCGCCAACTCGGCCGCTTCCTCGAAACTCATTTTGCGAATTACGCGAGCCTCAGGACACAGCTTGGGATCGGCGGTCATCACGCCGTCAATATCGGTCCAGATTTCAACCCGCAGCGCGCGCAGCGCCGCACCCACGATGGTAGCGGTGAAGTCCGATCCGCCGCGGCCGAGCGTGGTGGGAACGCTTGGTTTCGTCCCAGAGCGGGCTAGCCTGGCCATGCCGCGCGTCGGTCACGATGCATTGGCGCGCGTCCACGTGCTCGGCCGAAAGACCCGCTTCGCACAGAGCAGCGGTGACCAGTTGGCTGGAAAAACATTCTCCGAATCCAAGAAGATGATCCTGGGCGCGGACATCGAATTGACGGGAGCGATCGAGTTCCACCAGCACAGACTCGAGTTGCTGCGCCTCCGAACGCAGTTCGCATTCGAGCGTGTCGCGACGCGCGCCAAACACCAGATCGTCAGCCACTTGCTCGTGCCCTACAAAAATGTCGCGGACCAGCGCCAGCGCCGCGCCCAGCTTGCCGCTCGCGGCGGTTCGTCCGGCCTCGAGCAACTGATCGGTGACCTTCGCGAGCGCGCTCACCACCAGGACGGGCTGGCCATTCATTCTGCTGCGCACGATGGCAATGAGTCGCTGGAGCGCGGCAGCATCCTCCACTGAGGTGCCGCCAAATTTCATCACCACGACTTCGTCTTCACTTTCAAACCGGCTTCGTTGTCCACTCTCACTCATAATCAGGAACTCCTGTCTTCGCTTCGGCGCATTTTGCGCAATAAAAAACCCACCGCCAGATCGCTTCTGGCGGTGGGCTCGGTGATTGCCTAGGAGTACTTTACTTCATCCGTTCCCAGCCTCCAGAAGACACGTAATTCGTGTCGACATGCCTGTGCCTGTTGATGTAATTCGCTTCGTCTTCTGGATGGAAACGTTCATAGAATGCGCGTACGGAGGTACGACGATCCACTTTCAGCGTATTCGCAGGCGGCGCTTGAGGGAAATTCAAAATTCCGATGAGAAGTATCGAATTTCGCGATGTTGAGAAGCGAGAAGAAGCTGGAGCTACGCTGCGGTACTGTCAAACAACAAGCCGCCACAAAAGCTCATCAGGGCCGATGCGAGAATTATGTCGGTGCCCGCGAACCAGCCCAGAAACACCAGCATCAGCGCCGCTGTTGCCAGAAGAGCCAGTCCGCAGAGCAAAACAATGATCTTCCGTAATTTCGTTACGGTGAACGCGCTGATCAGCATGATGATCGCGATCACGATCCAGTCCCATCCGACCAGGAGAAAGACGGTGCGCAACGCCCCCTGCAAAGGGGCGCCCAGATCCGAGGCCTGCACCGCAGTCGAAACTTTCGGGTAGGCAGCGATGCAATGAAGGAGCGCACCGGCGATCAAAACCAAGGCACCCAGAGCAACCAGAATCCGTGCAGCCTTGTTGCGAGCATTCATTGAAGAACCTCTGCATCCGGAATTTGGAAGTGGCTACGACCCGACTGCCGAAGCCGATTCAAGCTGCCGCATGAAAATATCTCGCCGATTGCGGGAAGTGAGATTTCCGGCAGAGCGCAGTCGAAGGTTTAGCTGTTCTTGCAAAGGCGATCCACCTTACGCTTCGGCCTTCTTTCCCGCGCCCGTCATCTGCCGCAACAACGCGATAAATGCGGTCGTGGCCACCGACAGCGTGCGATCCCTCCGATAAGCGAGGCCGAGTTCGCGATACAGTTCCACATCCTGCAAGTCGATGAGCTTCACGCGTCCAGCCTCGACTTCATCGCGGGCAAACGAGGCACTGATTAACGAGACTCCCAGATCTGCGGCCACAAAGCTTTTGATCATTCCGATGCTGGGCAGTTCCATCCGCACCTGCAGCTCCGCGTTGAAGGGACGAAAGAGCTTGTCGAGCATACGGCGCGTGTGTCCGGTCTTGGGGAACAGCAGGGGAAATTTGACTACTTCGCTGACGGGAACGACTTTGTGTTTGGCCAGCGGATTTTTCGGGCTCACCATGAGCAGCAGTTTGTCGCGGAAGATTGGCTGAATCTTCAAACTCGGCGAGGTGATGGGCAGGGTCAGAACGCCGACTTCGACTTGCCCGTTCTCCAGTTTCTCAACGATCTTGTAGCTGAAATTGCGATAGATGCTGATCTGCACGGGCGGATAGCGCCGGCAATATTCGCCGAAGACCTCGGGCAGAACGTACAAGCAAGTGGCTTCATTGGCGCCCACGCGCAACGTGCCCCGCGGCGTGCCGCTGTGGTCGGCGACGGCGACCAGCGATTCTTCGCGCAGAGCCTTCATGCGCTCCGCGTACTCATAAAAAATTTGTCCGGCAGGAGTGAGTTTGACCGTCTTGCCCGAGCGGTCGAGCAGGCGATCGCCATACTCTTGCTCGAGTTGGCGTATTTGCGCGCTCACGGCCGATTGCGACCGAAAAACTTTTTCTCCGGCGCGCGAGAAACTGCCCTGCCGCGCTACCTCCAGAAACGTAGTGAGCTGATCGAAGTCCATAAATTGTTACTGTTTCTCATGCCCAGCCGATCTCTACCGGCCCGGTGCGGCGATCTAGCGCCTAAAAGACGCGTGGACGCTGCCGTCCACACTCGCATGCATAAATGCGTGCCCTGATACGAATCGTATCTGATACGAGGCGCAGTTTACATGCCAGACATTCATCAACGGCCGATGACTATGACCGGCTCTTCGCACAGCCAGTAAACCGGACTTCCGCCCCCACCGCAAGGCCCGAAATTCTTATGCCCGCTATCAAATTTGTTAATGGAAGACACTCCTCAACAGAATCCGCGGCTTCACGATAAGATGTGATTCAAACCGCATGATTGGGCTCCCCGACATTCAAACCGCACTCGCCAGAATTCGCTCGGATATTCGAGTTTCTCCCTGCAATCACTCCGAAACTTTTTCAGCGCTGACCAACAATTCGATCTTTCTGAAGCTCGACAACCAGCAGCGTACGGGAGCCTTCAAAGAACGGGGCGCGCTGAACCGCATGCTCACGCTGACGCCCGAGGAGCGCTCGCGCGGCGTGATTGCCGCGTCGGCCGGGAACCATGCGCAGGGAGTCGCGTATCACGCCGGCCGCCACGGCATTAAAGCGCGCATCTTCATGCCGCTGCCCACGCCACTCACCAAAGTTTCGGCCACGCGCGGCTACGGAGCTGAAGTTGTTCTGCACGGCGCAAATTACGATGAAGCTTATGCCGCCGCGCTCGAAAATGCCGAGCAGGACCGTTTCACGCTCATTCACGCTTTCGACGACGACGCGGTGATCGCGGGGCAGGGAACGCTTGGCCTGGAAATCCTGGCGCAGCATGCGGATATTCAGGTTCTGGTGGTGCCGATCGGCGGAGGCGGACTGATCGGCGGAATTGCCTGCGCCGTGAAAGAAACCAATCCTGCGATTCTCGTGTTCGGAGTTCAGCCGGCACGAATTCCGTCAATGAAGGCTGCTGTTGCCGAGGGCAAGCCGGTAACGCTCGATTCCGCCAAGACGATTGCCGATGGCATTGCCGTCCGCCGCGCCGGAGACCGCACGCTGCCGCTGGTGCAGAAATATGTCGACGAGATCGTGACGGTGGAAGAAGAAGAGATCGCCAACGCGATTCTGCTCTTACTGGAGCGCGAGAAAACTTTGGCGGAAGGAGCGGGCGCGGCGGCGCTGGCCGCGGTTCTCAATCACAAATTGCCGCTGGCGGCGAAACGCGTCGCGGTTCTGGTGTGCGGCGGAAACATCGATGTCACGCTGCTTTCGCGCATCATCGAGCGCGGCCTGGTGAAAGATGGACGCCTGGTGCGCCTGCGCGTGCATCTTCCCGATTATCCCGGCGCGCTGCACCGGCTTACCGGAATTCTCGCCGAGCATCGCGCCAACATCGTGGAAACGGCGTACGACCGCGCCTATCACGGCGTGAATCTCGGGGATACCGCCATCGACATCACCATGGAAACGCGCGGGCCCGAACACATTGCGGAACTCCTAGCTGCCCTCGTCGCGGCGGGGTACACACACGAGAGAATTCTGTGAATCACACACAGCCACCGCACATGTAGGCCCGGACGCATTCGTCCGGGAGGGCGAGCGCGGCTCTCCGACGATTGTCGTGCCCAGATTCGAAGAGTCGCAGAGTTTGTGTTTGAGGGTTGCTACGGCGTCGACGCGCTGACTGGCGTCTTGCCGCCGCCGTGAACGATTACCCAGATCAGTAGTCCGGCTCCTGCCGCTCCGGCGGCAATCCATTTCGGATTGGGCAACGTACCCGCGTTCGGCCTCGGAGGCGCTCCGCACGCCTCCGATTCATCGTATTTGTGCTGTTCGCCTTCATGTACGGAGCCTTGCTGCGTTCCGACATTTTGCGGGCCTGCGTTGTGACCGCTGTTCTCGAATTTGACGTTCACGTCTTTCGTGCGGGCTGCGACCAGTACACTTCCGTTTAGATCCGTGACGTCGTACTGCGTCCATTCTTCTGCGACTGGAACGACTGTGATGCAGCGCACCAGAACTTTGAAGCCGCGCGACGTTCCCACGGAGACGCTGCCGTGATCGAGTTCCACCGCATCCCCTTGAAACTTCACCACCGATTCCGGCTGGATCAACACCGAGGAGCCTTCCAGGGTGAGGGTCGCCGAAAACCCCGGCTTGGTTTCCAGCACGTCTCCGGAAAAGATCGCTGAGGCATCCTTGGCCTCGTATCCATTGATCCACACTCCTCCCTGCGCATGCACAATGGCAGACGGAGCTTGCGCCAGCAGCGATAGCGGAACGACCACCACCAGCAGCCAGCAACTAATACAGCGTGAAATTGGCACACTCATCCGAGCCGCAGATTTTCACAACGTGCTGGCTAAAATCGTAAGGGCGCGCTGGGGTTGCGTCTATTAACACTCTGGATGACCGTTCGCAGCCGGTGGTTTTCGACATCCAGCGCCTAAGGGCGCGTTGATCCTGGGACGGTTACACGCATAAATGCGTGCCGTGATACGAATCGCGCTGCGCTCCGGCGAAAAGCCCACCTCTGGGCAAAAGCGGCCAGAAGAGGGGGACGAACGCGTTCTACCAGCCAATCACGCGGCTTCTTCAAGCTTTGCTATTTTTGGGTAAAACTTTGTAAACCATCAACTTCCATGGGTTCCGGGGATGTAAATTATTAGTGGGGCGTATGAACAAGAAGATTTCGGTGCGGATAACGTTTACTTTCATTTGTGCGGCCCTGTCGATCTTGCCAGCCCATGCGCAACTTGCGGCACGTTCAGCGATCACGGCCAGACTCGAACCCGTGCTCGGGCAGAACTCGCCGTCTCAGCCACCGCTGGCGCGAGTCATCGGCACCATCAAAGCCATTAACGGCAGCACTCTGACAATTACCCCGACCTCGGGAGGCCCCGAGGTAACGGCCGCGGTTCAGCCCAACGCGCGCATTCTAAAGCTCGAGCCCGGCGAGAAGGACGTAAAGAACGCAACGCCGATTCAGCTGACCGATTTGCAGGTTGGCGATACCGTGCGCGTGCGCGGCTTCGCCGCTGCTGGCGCTACATCCATTCCGGCGTTGGAAGTGTTGGTGATTAGCCGTGCGGCAGTGGCCGCGGTGTCCGATCAAATCCGGCAGGACTGGCAGAAGCGCGGTCTGGGCGGACTGGTTACCGCCGTCGATCCCGCGAGCGGCACGATCACAATTTCTACGACCACTTTCACGGGAAAGAAATCAATTGCCGTCCACACTTCCCAGAGCACGATTTTCCGGCGCTACTCGCCCAATTCGGTCAAGTTCGAGGACGCTCTCCCCAGTACGCTGGCTGACGTTCACGTCGGCGATCAATTGCGTGCCCGCGGTGAGCGAAGCGCCGATGGATCGGAATTAACCGCTGAGGAGGTGGTGACCGGCAGCTTTCGAAACATTGCCGGGCTCGTCAATTCTGTGGATGCAAGCGCGGGCCTTCTCACCGTTCAGGATGTACTGAGCAAAAAGACGGTTCAAGTGAAGATCACCCCCGACTCGCAGTTGCACCAGCTTCCGGCGGAAATGGCCGAGAGGATCGCCATGCGAGTGAAGGCGGCAATGTCTGGTGCCACGCCCCCTGGAACGCCCGCTGGCGCGGGTCATGCGGCTTTTCAGGGAGGCGCCAACGCGCCCGAGGCTGCCGGCGGCGGGGGCATGCATGCCGGCAATGGAACGCGATCCGGGGGAGATTTTCAGCAGATGTTGACCCACATGCCGGCCGTGACGATTGCGGATCTGCACAAAGGCGATGCCGTCATGATGGTTGCAACCGCGGGCTCGCCTTCGACTCCCAGCACGGCTATTAATCTGCTGAGCGGGGTGGATCCGATTCTGCGGGCAGCGCCCAATGGAAGCGAAGCCATGATGATGACGCCGTGGAGTCTTGGTGGCATGCCCGCGGGTGCGGATGCCGGCAATCAATGATGTCACTTGGGAGTTCAGCTTACTTTCAGTTAATTCTTAAAGAACGGAAATGAGAGATGAAGTTAGTCCGATATCTGTGCTTTTTCGTCATATTCCTATCTGGTGCCGCATCGGTTGCACAAACGACAAACGGCGCGCTCCGCGGGCAGGTCACTGATCCCTCGGGCGCTGCCATATCCGGAGCTGCGGTCATCATGACGCCGGCCACCGGAGCCCCTCTGACCGTTCAAACTAACGGGCAAGGCATGTACGAGTTCAAGTCCCTGCCGCCGGGGAAGTACTCGCTGACGGTTGCGGCTCAGGGATTCACCATGTATGAAAACGACAACGTGGTCCTCGACAGTCAAGCCATGCGGCTCAATGTCTCGATGACCATCGCGGTCGAGACCCAGAAAGTTCAAGTCTCTGATACGGCGCCCACCATCGATGTGACTCCGGAAAACAATGCCGGTGCGATCACGATCTCGGGAAAGGAACTGGAATCATTGCCCGACGATCCCGATGAGCTCGAGTCCGACCTGCAGGCGCTGGCCGGCCCCTCGGCCGGCCCCAACGGCGGTCAGATGTACATCGACGGATTCACCGCCGGCCAGCTTCCGCCGAAATCGTCGATACGTGAAATCCGCATCAACCAGAATCCGTTTTCTTCCGAATATGACAAACTCGGCTACGGGCGGATTGAGATTTTCACCAAACCCGGAACGGATCGATTACATGGCGAGTTTATGGCGGACGGAAATGACTCGGCTTTCAACGTCGAGAATCCCTACGCCGCGGACATCCCACCCTATTACTCGACTTTCTTCAACGGAGATCTTGGCGGCCCGATCCGGAAGAATGCCTCCTTCTTCTTCAGCATCAATCGCCGCGACATCAATCAGGTTTCGCCCATCAACGCGGTCGATCCCACCACCGGTCTGCAGTTTGCCAGTTCCATACCCTATCCAGAGCAACGCACCAATCTCGGCCCGCGCATTGATTGGGCGCTGACTCCGAACAATACGCTGACCGTCCGCTATCAGTATTATCGCGATACCGAAAGCGGGAAATTATCAACTCAGTTCTACCTGCCGACGCAGGCCATCAGCACGACGAGCACGGAAGACACGGTCCAGATCAGCGACACGCAGACGTTCGGAACCAAGATCGTCAACGAGACGCGCTTTCAATACAACCGCGACGGCAACGGCCAGAAACCCGTGGATACAAACCCGGCGGTGATAGTTTTGGGCGAGTTTAACGGCGGCGGCAACAGCGAGGGAACACTCAATGATCTGCAGAACAGTTACGAACTGCAGAATTACACTTCGCTGATTCATGGCAATCACACGATGAAGTTCGGCGCCCGCTTGCGCGGCACCCAGGACAGTGATTTTTCGACCTCGGCCTTCAACGGCACATTTGTGTTTGCCCCACCACCCCCTAGCGTTCCTCCGGGCACTCCCTTTGACAAGTGGGACGAAAACCCCAGCCAGTTATCGATCACCACCGGTTCTCCGAATGCCTCGGTGAACTACTACGATGCGGAACCGTACTTGCAGGACGACTGGCGCGCTCTGCCGAATCTGACTCTCAGTTTCGGACTTCGTTTCGAGACGCAGAATTACATTCACGATCACGCCGACTGGGCTCCGCGTTTTGGCTTTGCCTGGGGCGTAGGCGGCAGAAGCGGTCCTCCGAAAGTTGTGATTCGCGGCGGCTCGGGCATTTTCTACGATCGCTTTCAGCTCGACCAGATCCTGCAGGCAACTCGCCTGAACGGCATCACCCAAACCGCGTATGTGATCAGCAATCCCACCTGTTTCCCCGGTCTTGATAATCCCCTGACTGTTCCGGTTTCGAGTTGCGGAACCCCGAGTTCTACGCTGTCTACGGTCTATCAGGTCAACCCGAGGTTGCACGCGCCGGGGACGCTGCAGAGCGCGATCAGCGTGGAAAAGCAGGTGACGAAA
>JASHQK010000455.1 GCA_030039195.1 Candidatus Sulfotelmatobacter sp. | reverse complement strand
AGCTGGTTCCGAACTACAATCCGCGGCGGTTGGCGGACTTTGATGCGGAACGCGAATGGCATGCCCTGCACGAGCTTATTCAGCAGGCGGAGGCGCAATCGGAGAGCGAGGAAGTCACATCGGGCCTTCGCATGCAAGCGCGCGCAAAAGAACACGCCGCCAAGGATCTGCAGGGAGCGGCGCTGGAAAATCAGATCCGAAAGAATCGCGTGCGTTGGCTGAAGACCTATCTGACAGAAGCGGGAACGCGGCGTGCCAAAGAACTGGGCTGGCCAAACACCTACACGCTGACCAAGAGTCTGGCCGAGTCACTGATCGCAAAACGCGGTGCGGGCTTGCCGATTGCGGTGGTGCGGCCGGCGATCGTTGAAACATCGGTGGCAAAGCCGTTTCTTGGCTGGAATGAGGGCATCAATACTTCCGCGTCGCTTTCGTATTTATTGGGTACAAACTTCCGCCAGTTGCCCTCAAATAAAAGCAAGCGGCTCGATATCATTCCGGTCGACTCGGTTTGCGCGGGCATGACGCTGATAGCCGCGGCGGTGATGGAACGACGCCACGACCGGCTGTATCAGCTGGCGACTTCCGTGACCAACCCGTGCGACATGGGACGCTCGATCGAATTAACCTCGTTGGCCCACCGCAAGCACTATCGGGCGCAGGAGGGGTTGGAATCGTGGCTGCGGCTGCGGTTTGATGCGATCCCGGTCTCCAAAACGCGTTATAACCGCATGTCGGCTCCGGCGCAAAGGGCGATCGTGAAATCTATTCAGCGCATCGTGTCGCCGCTCCCTCTGAAAAAAGCGCCGCTGGTGAAAACTGAGCGCAACCTGGAGCGCGTGGAAAAGCTGATCGAACTGTTCGAACCATTTATTCTGCTGAATGAGCACGATTTCGTGGCGGAGAACATCGAGAAGCTTTCCCATGCCCTCGCACCCGAGGAGCGGGACATGCTCGGCTACGATACGCGCTCACTCGACTGGTGGGACTACTGGATTAATATTCACATTCCGGCCTTGCGTCGCTGGACGTATCCTCTGATTGAAGGACGTCCGCTGGAAGCGCGGCCGGCTCGCAGCCTGCAGGCTGCGTCGGCAAATGGTGACGCGATGAAGACTGGGACTACGGGAGCAACGTGGCGATATTCCTGACCGGTTCGACTGGATACATCGGCGCGCACGTTGCCGCGAATCTGCTGGAAGGGTATGGGGCAGCGCTGAATCTGCTGGTGCGCGCGCGCGATCCGCAAGAAGCGCAGTTGCGGCTGTGGCGGGCGTTGCAATTGCATGTCGATTTCCCGCATTTCTACGAACATCTTCAGACCAAGATACGGGTGTTTTGCGGAGATTTGACTGCGCCGGGATTCGGCCTGGGGCGCGACGAGTATGACCGCTTGGTGCACACCACAGATTCTGTCATCCACTGTGCCGCGTCGCTGAACCGGAAATCGGAGAAAAGCTGTTTGAATGTCAATCTGCGCGGCACGCTGGAAGTGCTTACGCTGGCGCGGCAGGTGGAGCATTACCACGGTTTGCGAAGATTCAGCGAGGTCAGCACAGTGGCCGTGGCGGGAAAACGGCATAACGAAGTTGTGACCGAGGATCGTTCGATCGAGTGGGACCGGTCGGATTACGATCCCTACGCGCGGACCAAGAAATTTTGCGAGCACATGGCGCAGGTGCTGCTGCCGGATACGCCGAAGACGATTTTCCGTCCCAGCATTGTGCTGGGCGACAGCCGGCACGCGGAGACGACGCAGTTCGACATGGTCAAGGCGTTCGTATTCCTGGCCGGGCTGCCGGTTCTGCCATTTCGTGCGTCGGACAAGATCGACATTGTGAATGTGGATTTTGTGGCCGGGGCGATTGCCGATCTGCACCAGAAAGATCAGCCGCAACAGGATACGTATCATTTGTCTTCCGGGACGGCGTCGCAGACGTTTCGCCAGATCACCGCGGCGCTGGCTGCGGCCCAACATAAACGGCCGCCGATTTTCCTGCCCTTTACGGAGAAGCCGTTTGCCCGATCGGTGAATGCACTTTCGAACCGGCGAAGTTCACTGGGCTACGGAGCGTCGCTGCTGAAGGTTTTTCTGCCCTATCTGGTGTGGAATACGGTTTTCGACAACACACGCGTCACGCGTGAACTGGGACGCAAGCCGGTGCCGTTCTCGCAATACAGCTATCCATTGCTGAAATTCAGCCGCGAAAATCAGTTCGAATACAAATACCTGCCGTGGCCGGCGGCGTCCGGAGGGAGTGCAGCATGATGGACTTCATTCTGGAAGCATGGGTAAGCAGCAACATTGAGCGCGCCAAACTGGGATGGATGCTGGGTTCGGGCAAGCCCTGGCATCCGAGCGAAAAACTCAGGCTCCTTTTTGCAGGCTACAACGGCACGCGCAACATGGGATCCGATGTTCGCGTGGAAGAAATGTTGCGGCAGATCCGGCATATCCTGGGCGCGGAGCAGGTCGAGTTCAGCGTCATGAGCCAGAACTTCGAATTCTCCAAAGGATACTTCGAGGGCACATCCCAGGTGCATCTGCCGGATATTTTTCCTCCGTTTCTGAAAAACGAAGTGCCTCGGCATCACGGAGTCGTGGCCTGCGAAGGGTCAATGTTTAAGAGCAAGTTTGCCAACGCGCTGACGACGATGATGATCGGATCGCTGGGAATTGCCGCGGCAGAAAATAAGCTCTCCGTCGGTTACGGTGCGGAAGCCGGCCACATGGATCCGCTGGTTGCGAAAATGTGTGGCAGATATTGCCGGAACTCGCTGATCATCACGCGCAATGAAGAATCGCGCACGATTCTGCGCGAACTGGGAGTTCCGACCGAACTCGGAACCGATACGGCATGGACATTCGAGCCTCGTCCTGCGGAATATGGGCAGAATCAACTGCGGCAAGTGGGATGGGACGGGCAGAAACCGGTGCTGGTGGTTTGTCCTATCAATCCGTTCGAGTGGCCGGTGCGGGCGTCGGTGGCGAAGTATGCCGTCCACAGTTTGACCGGCGCCTACAAGGACAGCCACTACCGGACAGTTTATTTTCACAATTCCGGCCGGGCAGCCGACCGGGCGTATCAGTATTATTTGACTTCGATCGCCAATGCGGTGGACGCTTTTCGCAAGCGGCGGAATGTTTTCGTGATTCTGGTTGCGACCGAGAGGCTCGATGCACGTCCCGCGAAGCGAATCTCAGAAAAGCTCAGCGGCGTGCCGATACTGACCTCTGACCAGTACAACATGTATGAGCTGGTGAGTATTCTGCGCGCCTGCCACATGATGGCTTCATCGCGCTATCACGGAATTGTCACGACGATGCCAGCTCTGGTGCCTTCGGCGGGAATCACGATGGATGAGCGGATTCGCAACTTGATGCGGGAGCGAGGACACGGAGATTTATTGATGACGGTCGATGATCCCGAGCTTGAATCGAAACTGCTGGCTGCGCTCGAGAAGCTGGCGACCGAGGGTGAACGAATTGCCGACGGAATCGCGCGCACGGTAGTGAAGAATTTGAAAGTAATGGCACGGATGGGAGTCTATTTCGAAGAGGAAGTGCAACGGCGATATCCGGAATTTCCCACACGGCGTGGAGTATGGAGCTGGGAAGATTACCTGCCGCCCATGAGTTCGTCACTGCACGAGTTGGTGGCTGCATACAGCTAACGTTTTGGCCCGATCCTATGCCATTCGTCGGAGACATATTTGCGCAATTGAAATCGACCGCGAGCACAACCGTGCTTGCGGAAATCCGCGATGGACAGGCCAGTGGCGTGACTGGCACTGAGATGCTGGAACTCGTTCGCAAGGCGAGGACCTTTTTAGCAGCTCAGGGCTTGCAGAAGGGCGACCGCTGCGGACTCCTCGCGGCCAACAGCATTCGCTGGATCGCCATGGACCTGGCCGCGATGGCCGAGGGGCTGATCGTCGTACCGTTGTATTCGCGGCAGGCTCCGGCAGAACTTGTCGCCATGATGAAAGACAGCACGTTGTCGCTAGTGTGCTGCGGCGACGCTGGGCTGCGCGATGCGATTCAGAAAACCTGGACGAATGCTCCGCCGGCGTTCCTATTCGATGAGATTTTCAAGGGAGTTGAGGGCGTACAGCTGGATCGTCCGCAGGTTCGCGAGAGCGATCCGGTAACAATTATTTACACCTCGGGTACTTCAGGCGAAGCCAAGGGCGTTGTGCTGACGGCGGCGAATGTTGGCTTTATGCTGGGTTGCACGTCAGCTCGGCTGGATCAGTTGATGGGCGGACGCAGCGAAGTGGATCGCGTCTATCACTACCTGCCGTTCAGTTTTTGTGCTTCCTGGATTGCCATTTTGACTTTCGTACTTCGCGGAAGTGTCGTCACGCTCAACACTGATCTGACCAAGATTCCGAATGACCTGCCGGTGGTCGCGCCGCACTATTTTCTCAACGTGCCGCAATTGCTGGAACGCATGCGGCGCGGAGTGGATGAGCAGGTCGCGAAGAAGGGTGGCGCAGCGAACGCAATTTATTCACGGGCAAAAGCAGCGTGCGTGCTCAAGAAAGAGAACCGGCAGAAATCAACAAATGCGCTGTGGTTGTGGTTGGCCGAAAAGATGGTGTTTTCCGCGATTCGGAAACGGTTGTTCGGGACGAATCTGAAAGCCTTGATTTCCGGCTCGGCGCCGCTCACGCCGGAGACTCAAGATTATTTCGGCATGCTCGGCATTCCCGTATTGCAGGTTTACGGGCTGACGGAAACGACCGGCATCTGCACGATGGATGATCCGGCAAATCCTGTGCCAGGTCGCGTCGGACCGACGATTCCTGGAATCGAGATGAAACTTGGCGAGAACGATGAGATCCTTGTCCGCGGACCGAATATTTTTCCAGGATATTGGAATCGGCCGCAGCAGACTGCCGAAGTCCTGCGCGACGGATGGTTTCATACCGGCGATCAGGGCGAGATGGATGGCACTGGCACATGGCGGATTGTGGGCCGAATCAAGAACCTGATTGTGCTCGGGTCGGGCCACAAACTGGCACCGGAAGTTATCGAGGATGAGATTGCGCGGCTTTTGCCGACTGCGCAGCAAGTGGTTGTGATCGGCAACGGGCGCGGGTATCTGACGGCAATCATCACCGGAAACGTGGCTGCCAATTTTGTGCAGGAAGCTCTTGATGCTGTGAATATACTGAATCCGCACTACAAACAGGTGCGGGCATTCTTCGTTCGCACGGAACCGTTCTCCATTGACAACGGGATGCTCACGGCGAACGGCAAGCTGAAGCGTGACCTGATTTCGGTGCGGCTGAAGAACGAAATCGAAGAGATGTATGGAGTGAAGCAGGCGGTTTGACTGCTTATTGCCGGCATTTTCCGTTTCGTGGCGAGAATTTGATGTCGTGGCGGCGAATTACATAGGTCCTTCGCCGCAAAACACGCGGCTCAGGATGACACGGCGGTCTGTTGGGCAGATCACGAGCCGGACTCTCTCGAACGAGGAATCTTGAAGGAATTTACGGGGCAGGCTCTGTCGTGGAAAGTCGAGCAAGGCGTCATCGAGCTGGCGCTACATCGCGAGCCGTGCAATGAGCTGGGCACGCTTTCGCTGAGCGACTTCGAGCAGTTCGCGGCTGCGCTCGATCAACTTGAAAAGGATGCGCACGCGCTGATTATTTACAGCGAACTGAAATCGGGTTTCTGCGCGGGCGCGGATCTGCGCGAACTCTACACCCGTTCGCAAGCGATCGAGAAGTCCGAAGCGGTGCACGGCGTGCGCGATTTTCTGGAGCGTATTCATCGCGTGCTGAACCGGATCGATTCGTCTCCACTCACCACGATTGCTGCTGTGCATGGAGTGACTTTCGGCGGAGGGTTTGAGCTGGCCTTGGTTTGTGATTTGATCATCGCGGACAAGATGGCGCGGTTTTGTTTTCCGGAGTTGCGGTTGGGATTGATTCCGGGGTTCGGCGGAATCCCGCGCCTGAAACGCGATTTAGGGAACGCCGTGGTGCGCGATCTTTTGCTCACCGGCCGCAGCTTCAATGCGACCAAAGCGCAGCAGATCGGATTGGTGAGTCAGGTTGTTGCAGAAGGGGAAGCGTTGCGGGCGGCGCGAGCGACGGCCGCGCAACTGGGAAAGTTCGATCGGCAGACGGCAATCGCAGCGAAGAAATTCATCAAGCCGATTCCACACGAAGAGTTGCGCGAGGAGATTGATCTTTTCTGTCGGTTGTTTGTGGAGCCTGCGGTCGAGGCGGGATTGAAGAAATTTGTGGAGAACACGGACGCGCAGCCGTATTTGCCCTAGTTTTCCGGTGCGTTAGAATGACTGCCTATGGAAACCGCGGAGAAGACTCTGGAAGAAATCCTGAGGCTCGCAGCGGCGCATTTCAAAGTTCCGCGCGAGAAACTCTCTCCGGATGATGATTTTTTCAAGACGCTGGGAATCGATAGCCTGCAGACGCTCGATCTGCTGACCAAGCTGGAGAACCACTTTCGCGTCGAACTGCCCGATTATGAGTTGCAGGGTGTGAGCGACTTTCGCACGCTTGCAGGGAAGATTCAGGCCAGGCTCTAACGCCGGATGTCAGCCACGAAAATGCATGGGTCCCTCGGCCCGCAAAAAGCGCGGGCCTCAGGATGACAGATTAGGAAGAGCGTGATCCTGAACGCGGTTAGAATGGGATGTCGTCGTCGGTGATCGGCCCAGTCCCGGCCGGTTCAGGCTCAGGCGTGCGTTGATCGAAATTATTGTTGCCGCCTGCCGAGGCGCTGCGCGAACTTCCACCAGAGAAGTCGCCGCTGCCTTCGCTGCGCCCGCCGAGCAGGACCAGATCATTGGCGACAACTTCGGTCATATATTTTTTCTGGCCGGTCTGCTTGTCATCCCAGGAGCGGGTTTGCAGGCGTCCTTCGATATAGACCTTGCCGCCCTTTTTCAGATATTCGCCGGCGATCTCAGCCAGTCGCTGCCAGAGCACGACGTTGTGCCACTCGGTCCGGTCCTGCCAGTTGCCGTCTTTATCTTTGTAGCGCTCGTTGGTCGCCAGTGTGATCTTGGCTACGGGCGTGCCTTGCGGCGTGTACTTCACTTCCGGATCTTTCCCCAGATTCCCGACCAGAATGACTTTGTTGACGCTTTTTCCCGCCATGTCGATGCTCCTTGGATGGGGTCCAATATAGCAGAAGCTGGGCTGATGTTGCCCCACTGCCTCTGATGTTGTCTAGCCCGCCGTACTTTTATGGGACTCAATCGTCGCTTGACGGCCATGATCCAATGTGAGCAGGAGTCCAAGATGACCTACCTTAGGCCAGCGATGCCAGAAAAGATTGAGATGGCGTGGCATCGACTAAGCGGCAGCGTTCCTGGGCACGCAGTAGGACGTTCGGACGACGGCTCAAATGTCGTTCCCTACCACTTCAAGGACGGAGATAGAGTGATGGCAGATCCGGAGTGCCGGAGATGGCTCGACGGCATTCCCGTAGTTGAAGTGGTCTGGGAGGGGTGTACCTTTTGCGTTATGCGGGAGATCTTTGAGCGTTGCGCGGCCATGGTTCAATAGTCCCTGTTTCTCGGTTCGGGTCCGAATTAGGCTATAATGCACCCCATGCCTGCCGCACCCGGAGCCACCAAAGCTGTGGGGATGGTGCCCGACGAACTGAAGTTTGAGCCGAAATCCAAGGGCCTCACCACCCCGCGTAAGAAGAAACCGAAAGAACTCGCCGTGATCACCGAATGTTGCACGGGATGCGCCGGTTCGCCGGCCTGCGTCGAGTACTGCCCCGTGGAAGACTGCATGTTCTGGGTGCCGGATGAGGACAATCCGCCGTTTGGACGCATTCAGGTCGATCCGATTCTTTGCATCGGATGCAAGAAGTGCGTCAGCAAAGGCCCAGATGGCTGCTTCCTCGACGGCTGCCCCTGGGACGCTATCGTGATGGTGGACACCGCCGAAGTGGAAAAAGAAGTCGGCGCGATGGCCATCTAAAGGCAGCCCCCAGACATCGGACCTGGGACCTCTGCCGCTGGACGCTAGATTTCGGACTTAAGAGTCGGCTCCGCGTCTTCGTACTTCTCGGCTGGCGCTTTTGCGTTGCAGCAAGTCCCACTTGTTTCCATAGAGATCTTCGAAGACGCCGACGGTCCCGTAAGACTCTTCCTTCGGTTCGCGCAGGAATTTCACCCCGCGCGCAGTCATGGCACGATAATCCCTCCAGAAGTCATCGGTGTGAAGAAAGAGAAACACGCGTCCGCCGGTCTGGTTTCCGATTCGGCTCTCTTCCTCGGGAGTGGAGGCGCGAGCCAGCAGCACATGAGGACCGCTGGACCCTTGCGGGGCAATAAGTACCCAGCGCTTGTACTGACCGAGGCGGTCGATTGAAGCCGAATCTTCGATCAGCTGAAAACCCAGCTTCTTCGTGAAGAAGACAATCGCCTCGTCGTAGTCACGGACCAGAAGGGCTATGTGGCCGATTGTCTGCGGCATCAGGTTAGTTCTCGCTGCGAAGCTTTTGCTGCGCGGACGACTCGCAGTGCATGTGGCTACTGTGTTCCGGCTCGGGCGCGGATTGCCGTTTCTGTTTCAATCGCCTGCTGGCGTATATCGTTCGAAATATCCGGCATCTCGCGTTCATAGGGACGCACGGCGGCAAGATCATCGATCTGTCCGATCAGATATAGGCAGCGCAGCGCTTCCCATACCTGTTCGCTGGCGGGATCGACGACGGCAACTTCCTCTCCCGCCGCGACGTTTGCCCCGGTCTGCGCAACCGAACGGATGCGCCCGGGAATCGGAGAACGAATTTCGACAACCTGCGAAGAACCGGCGAGTGCGAGCTTGGCCAGCAATCCATACTGACGGATGGCGGTGCCCGGACGATCGGAATCGACGATGCGGCCCGTTTGCGGGGCGGAAATCTTTGCTGGCTCGAGCAAGGCCACGATTTCCGGGCGCCC
>JASHQK010000454.1 GCA_030039195.1 Candidatus Sulfotelmatobacter sp. | reverse complement strand
CGGTCGAACTCGGGCATGTTGCCGAGTACGTTGTCGACGCGATACTTGTCGAGCGGATGCGGGTTGGTAAGGATGAGCGTCCGCATCATCTCCGGTCCAATGTTGCTGCACCACATATTTGCGTAGGCGAGGAAGAAGCGCTGCCAGTTGGTGAGGCCTTCGGCGTCTTTGGTATCCATCGTCTGACCTTTTTCCTGCAAGTCTTTTTCGAGAGCCAATAGAGCAACGTGGATTCCGCCGTTATCGGCCGTGTTTTCACCTTGGGTCAAACGTCCATCCTGTTTCACGCCGGCTTCTGGTATGAACTCGGTGTATTCATCGGCAATGCAATCGCCACGTTTGTCATAAGCCTTGGCATCGTCAGCGGTCCACCAGTCTCGCAAGTTGCCCTGACCATCGAATTTGCGGCCCTGATCGTCATAGCCGTGAATCGTTTCGTGGCCGATCACAGCGCCGGCAGCGGCGTAGTTCACGACGTCATCTTCCGCAGGATCGAAAAACGGCGGCTGCAGGATGCCCGCGGGAAAATTAATGGTATTGGTTTGTGGATCTTCGTAGGCGTTTACGGTTGGAGGGGTCATCTGCCACTCGGTGCGATCCACCGGCTTGCCGATTTTCTCCAACTGGCGGTGCATTTCGAAGGCCGCGGAACTGTGCACGTTGACCAGATGATTGTTACTCACGATCTCAAGGGCGGAGTAGTCGCGCCATTGATCCGGGTAGCCGATCTTGTCCAGTTGCGCAGCCAGTTTGATGTGCGCTTGCTTCTTCGTCTCCGGGCTCATCCAGTCGGCTGCGTCAATGTCCTCTCCCAGCGCGGTCTTGATGTTGGCGACCATCTCCTTGATTCGTTGCTTGCTTTCGGGCGTAAAGGCGCGAGCTGCATAGGCCTGCCCGAGTGCCTGGCCGATGTCACGATCTTCCGATTCGATGCAGCGCCGCCAAAGCGGCTCGATCTCCTTGGCCCCGAAAAGATTCTTGCCGTAAAAATCGAAGTGGGCTTGAGCGAAGTCATCGCCCATTGCTGGTGCATTTCCATTTAAGAGCGCCGCTTTCAAATAAGCTTTCCAGTGCTCAACTGGTTCGCTCTGGATCATCTGTTCCATCCCGCGGAAAAAATCCGGCGAGGTCACGATTAACTTCTGAGAAGCCGGCGCGTTCATCCGCTCAAGGTAGCGACTCCAGTTGAAGTCGGGTGCGAGCTTCTTTACGTCTTCCAGGCTCATCTCGTTGTCAAGGTTGTGCGGGTCACGGCGCTTGACAATCTCCATGGCAGCTTTGGCCATTGAGGTTTCCATCTCGAGAACAACAGCCGCATCGGCTTTCGCTTGTACTTCAGATTCCCCGGCCAGTTGATAGAGTTGCGCCAGGTAGGCTGTGTACTTATTGCGCAGGTCCGCGGACTTGGCGTCGCTGTCCAGGTAGAACTCACGCCCGGGAAGACCCATTCCTCCCTGGTCGAATTGACCGATGACCATGGCGGTGTTGTGAAAGTCGGGTTGCGAGCCGAAGCCGAACAGCGCAGAGTACGTCTCAGCATCGGATGGGTTCCATGCGCCCGAAATCGTGAGATGCAAGTCGGCAACAATTTCTGCAATCTCGCCTTTGCTCTTCATGTGGTCTATCTTTTGAAGTTCGGGGCGTAAAGTGTCGAGCGAAGATGTGTTGCGCTGCTTTATATCCATGCATGCAGTCCAGTAGTCCCCTACCTTCTGCTCCACCGGACTGCGCTCCGATTCAGGTTTCGCCGCCACATCGAGCACAGTCTGATGAACCATACTGGTATTCCACAACTGGAGCTTGCCAAACGAACCCCAGTAGACCTCATCGGGTGGAACCGGATTGTCTTTGATCCACCGGTTGCACGCGTATTGATAAAAGTCAGTGCAAGGATCCACCGAGGTGTCTGCATTGCTCGGGTTGAAGTGGTCTAACTGCGGAGCCTTGTCAGCAGATTGTTGCGCGGGCGCAGTTTGCGCGAAAGAGATAGTCGAGCAGCACAAAACAACTAGAATCAGGTTGCGCACGGATGACATGGGCGAGCTCCCCTGCAAAACAGGGTGCAAGTTTACTACATTCTTCAGCTCTCATCGCCGCATGCGTTGGTTGCTTCAATCGCTAGGCCACGACCGTGCGAGCCGCAAGGTTAACGGTGACTGTATCGGGCTTTGGAGCAGTCCCGGATTTCGCAACGGGGTTGAAAGTGATAGTGAGAGAGCTGGCGCTCACCTGCACGCGAAGGAATCCGGAATTTTGGTCGTCGTGTTTGTTGAGGGTCAGGCCGGTCGATTGGACGATTGTGCCAGTGTCCATGTAGCTGACATCGATGTTGTCCCCAGGCTCGGGTGTCTGCTTGCCGAAGCTCGATTTCACCAGCTTGGCGACGTTGTGGCCGCCGTCCCCGCAGATAACGAAGGGCACGGAGTAACTTCGTCCGTTGAACTGAAGCTTGCGGGTGTAGCGCTGGTAATTGTGGGCGTGTCCGGAAATGACGGCGTGCGGATAGACTCCGACGTTTTTGCAGACCGTGTCGATATCGGCGAGCATGAACGGGCTGCCGTAATGTGTGCCGCCGCCGGAACCGCCGCCGGGCGGCGAGTAAATGAACGGAGGATGGTGAACGGCGAGAATTACCGCGCCTTGATAGTTCTGACTCTTGATGTTCTGCAGTTGAGCTGTAAGGAACGCGAGTTGGTAGTCGGGAACAACGGGCCAGCTTGGAGTTCCACCGGAAGTACTGTTCCCCTTTTTCGTCTTCGTGGCTTTCTTCGATTTCGTGGCGGAAATCGAGGTCTGACTCGAGATCACTCCGGGATCCTCGAGGGCATTCGAAAAGAGTCCAATAATTCGAACGTAGGGGGCGTCGAGCGCGAAGTAGACGCCGGGCTGGGTCATGGAAGTGCGGTGAAGCGATCCAGCTTCGACTGTGACCGTGGGAGTCGCCGAGCAGAAATTCCGCTGAAAGATGGTAAGGGGTTCGCTGCCTTTGGGCGTGTTGGGCAGCACGAACGAATCGTGATTGCCAGGAATAGCGAAGATGGGCGCGGGATAGTTGCGGTAAGGTTCGTAGAACTCGTCGTAGTAGTAGGCGGATTCTCCGAAGTTATAGACCAGATCGCCGAGATGAAAAAGAAACGACGGACGGTTTGCGGCCGACGCGCTGTGGAAGTCGTTGGTGACGGCGTCGGAAACTTTAATCATCGCGGGGAAGGTGGATTGAGCAGTTGCCCCACTGTCTCCGATCATGTGGAACGTGATCGATTGAGCTGTGTTGATGGATTGGATGACGGCAGGTCCGTTCGGTCCCCAGGCGGTCTCAAGCGAGAAAAGATCGCCGGGCTTGCCGCCGGCTTGCGGGAAGGAGACAACTTCGGTATTGAGCAGAGCGTTGACTTGCTTTGTGTAGTCTGCGCTGTCATCCGGTGTGACGGTGAATTGCGAAGGATCGGGCGTGGGAACGCCTTCCGCGAAGACGGGTTCCGCAAACAGAGGTCGAGAAAGCTGCGCTTTAGGCTTTCTGGGCATGGCGATCGATTCCTTTCGCGAAAGGGCGAGTTCTATGAAAATCCCGGAACGCGGCGGTGTCCACTTTTCCCACCGGCGACGTTATCGCATTCTAAAACGGCGCCCTGTTCTGGAGTAGGTTGTCATCGTTCGAGGGATCATCTCCCAGCAGAGCGCCCGTTTGTCTGGGCGATGCTTAATGATCTCAGTCGAACGAGGTTTTCCAACGAAGCTCGCAATCAATTTGTCTGCCCTACCGACGATGTGATTGCCAGTTCCGAGGCGGATTACCGACTCAACCCGCCGCAACAAGCCGATGCAACAACGTAGTTGCGGGTATATACTCATTCTGATCGTTCATGCAGCGCTTGGGGCGCTGCATGCTTCCCCCCCGACCCAGGCGGAGACATGCAAGAAAAAAACTCATGGTCTGCCCGAAGCGATCGGGCACGTCCGTCTCCGGGCGGCGGAGTTGGGGCTCCAGCCAAAGGCGATAGTTCGGGCTCGAATCCGCCACCTGCGCCGGATTCGGACGCTCCCACCCTGGTAGATTTTGGCAGTTCCTCGCCCGTACCCCAGGCTCCGGTTGCGGACCCTGACGCCACGATCGTCGACGGGAGGCTGCCGTCTCTGCCTCCTCTTGCCTCTCGCTACCTGCGGCCCCCGAGCCCGGCTGCCGCGTTGGAGCCCGGCGATGTTCTGGGTGGTCGCTACGAAATCCTCAAACTTCTCGGTGAGGGAGGGATGGGGGCAGTTTACAAAGCCCAGGACCGCGAACTTGACCGTCCGGTGGCTCTGAAGCTGATCCGCACCGAGATGGCCTCCAATCCTTCGATTCTCGCCCGCTTCAAGCAGGAACTTCTGCTCTCGCGCCAGGTCACGCACAAGAACGTAGTCCGCATTTACGACTTGGGCGACGCCGATGGAGTGAAGTTCATCACCATGGAATTTGTGGAAGGCCGCGACTTGCGCGCCCTCATCCACGAAAGGAAAAAGTTCTCGCCGGAAGAAGCTGTCGAAGTAATTCAGCAGGTGTGCCAAGCCCTCGAAGCCGCGCACAGCGTTGGTGTCATTCATCGGGATCTGAAGCCGCAGAACATCATGCGCGAAAATACCGGCCGCATCCTGGTGATGGATTTTGGCCTCGCCCGCACCATCGAAGGCGACGGCATGACGCAGGTCGGCGCGTTGGTTGGCACGATGGAATACATGTCGCCGGAGCAGGCGCTGGCAAAAGATCTCGACCAGCGATCGGATCTTTTCACCGCCGGTTTGATTCTGTATGAACTGCTGACCGGGAAAATGCCCTTCCGGGCCGATAGCGCACTGGCGAGTCTCATCAAGCGCACGCAGGAACGAGCCGTCCCGGTTTCCGATCTCGATGCAACGATTCCGGGGGCGCTAAGCGGAGTCGTCAGCAAGTGCCTCGAGCGCGACCCGAATTTGCGCTATCAGAGTGCGACCGAGATGTTGCGGGATCTCGAGGCCTGGCAGGGAAAACGAGCTGGTGCGACACTCGGATTCCATGCCAATGTCAAGCCCTGGGGCCAAACTGTGCCCTGGCCGGTTCTGACCGGCCTCGCCACGATTCTCATATTGGCCGTTATCGGATACATTTTTCGTGCTGCAATTTTCTCGCCGCCGGCCGCCAAACCAGGAGCAGTGCAATCTCTTGCGATTCTGCCATTCCGCAATGCGTCCGGAGATCCCAGCCTCGATTGGCTGGGCTCCAGTTTTGCTGACATGCTCAGCAGCGACATTGGCGAATCGGCGCACTTGCGAACGGTCACACCCAGCAATTTGCACCAGATTCTTACCGATCTCCGCATATCGGCAGAAACCCAACTGGATCCGACGACTATACGTCGCGTAGCCGACTTCAGTAATGCGCAACGTGTGGTGTGGGGACAATACGCGAAATTCGGAGACCAGATCCGCATCGATGCCACGCTGCAGGACCTGAAGAACGACAGCAGCACACCGCTGAAGATCGAAATTCCGAACGAAAAAGGAATTCCAACTGCGATCGACACTCTGGCCGAATCGATCCGCCAGAAACTCGCGTTGCCTAGCAACGTGCTCAAAGAACTGAAAGCGAGTTCGTTCCAGCCGGATTCGACATCGGTTGAAGCTTTGCGCGACTACGACCAGGGTGTCGGCTTTCTGCGGGACGGCAGGAATCTGGATGCGCAGCAGCAACTGGAAGCCGCGACCAAAGCGGATGCCAACTTCGCGCTGGCTTTTTCCCGGCTGGCGCAGACGTACGGCAAGTTAGGGTATGACGACCAGGCGGCACAGGCCGCACAAAAGGCAGTCGCCCTCAGCGAGAACCTACCAGAGGCGGAAAAATACCTGATCTCGGCAATTCGTTCGCAGGTCGCAAAGAACTTTCCAGAGGCGATCAAAGCCTACGAGACGCTGGCCAAGGCCTCTCCCGACAACTACGACGTGCAAGTGGCGCTGGCCGGCCTCTATCAGGATTCCGGCGATCTGGTCAAAGCTCGCGAGTATTATCAGAAAATTTTGTCATCGAATCCGAAAGATCTCGGCGCGACCCTTGACCTGGCACGCGTCGAGATCAAGAGCGGTGACGCGCAAGGCAGTTTCGATCCCCTGAACCGGGCCTACAGCCTGGCTGTGCAGGTGGACAATCAGGAACAGAAAGCGACCAGTCTGCATCTGATGGCGGTCGCGTACCGCATGCTGAACAAGCCACAGGAAGTCATTCGCGAGGAAACCGACGCCCTCGCCATCTGGCGCCAGATCGGCCAAAAACGTGGCCTGGCATTCAGCCTCAATGAATTAGCCAAGGCGCAAGAGGCGCTTGGGAACAAAAAAGATGCACTCGCGAATTTCAATGAAGCACTCGAGATCCGGCGTGGAATCGGCGATAAACGTGGCCTCGGTGACACGCTGATCGAGCTCGGTAATTTCTACGACGACGCCGGCGATCACGATCAGGGACTTAAGATGTACAAAGAAGCGCTGCAGATGGAGCGCGACATAGGCAGCGAAGGATTGCAGGCTGTTTGCTTGAACAATATCGGCAGCGTGTATTCGGAAAAAGGCCAGTACGAAGACGCTCTGACCTATTTCCAGCAGGCGTTGCAGTTACGGGAAAAATCGAACGCACCGCAGGACATCGTCGATGCCGTGCACAATCTCGGCGACACGTCCGCCAGCATGGGGCAGTATGACCAGGCAATTTCATATTACTTGCGCGCGATCGATCTGCGCCGCCAGATGAACAACCAACGCGGCGCCGCCATCGAATCTCAGAGTTTGGGCGTTATTTTCGACTACCAGGGGCGTTTTGGAGCTGCCGTCAAGTCCGAGGACGACGCTTTAAAGACCTTCCGCGCGCTGAACGAGAAGAGTACGTGGATGCCGACCATACTCGATGCTTCGGCCGAGGCATTGGTTCTCGCCGGCCGCAGCGACGAGGCCGGAAGTGATGTCAACGAGGCCCTGAAACTTTCGCGCGATCTCAAAGACGATAGTGTTATGGCGGAGGCTTTTGGGGTCCAGGGAGACGCTTTCTTTTATAAGGGTGACTACAAGTCTGCCCAGACTTCTTACGAACAGGAATTGGAAGCGGCCAAGCGCAGCAAGGAACCCAGCACGATTTTAGTTGCGAATGCGAGGCTGGCGAAAGCGCTCGTCGGAGAGAAGCGATCGCAGGAAGCGCTGGCGCTGCTTAAACCTATGTTGCAACGCGCAGATGATCTCGGATTCAAGTACACCTCGGTCGAGTGTTCCGTGTGGATGGCAGAAGCGATGATTCAGCGTCATGATTATGCTGCGGCCGAGCAGGAATTGAAGCGTGCCCTGCTGCGCTCCGATCAGCTGGGTATGCAGCCGCTGAGCGCGCGTGCCCATTATTTGCTCGCAATTGCGGAACGCAACTCCGGCGACCAGAACGATGCCCTGCAGGATGACCGGCAGGCTGTCGCTCTGCTGGACGGAATGAAAAAAGATCCGGGAGCGGAGAAGATACTGCAGCGTGCCGACTTCAAAGCCATCTACGAACAAGCCAGCCACTAGGAACGGCACAAACAACTAACCAGCCAAAGATCAAAGAGACCAATCAGCAGGGGACTGAGATTTGCCGCGGTACGCATGATGAAGGGATCTGGTCACTGGAACTCTTCGCCGACTCGCAAACCCTCAATCGCTTCGGCTAACTATCGGTCCTTAGAAACTGCCCAAAGGATCATTACAGCAGTTTCATATACGAACCGGGCTATGTCGGTGGGCGTGCAACTTCTGCGGCCTTGCGGATCAACATTCACATTCAGCAGGCTACGGTCAGCAAGCACATTCGAATGGCTGCAGGGACAGTGACCGCATGTTCTGCCGAGCACAACATTTTCGAGGCACCGAAATTCTTCCGGCGATAGCTCGAATCCCTTTCGCAGGTGCCGGCACTCAGCTGGCGACAGAGCGGCTGTGGGGCTGTTCAGTTTCGGTCGGGACCCCGAAACCAGAGATTCCCTTAGCAGCAGATCATCTTTCCAGTGCTCAAAATCAGCGCTGACGGAGGATTGAGCGGCTTCCTGCGGAGTGCTACTCTCCGCCATGCTTGTTCTCCTTCCGGGAAGTCTCGCCTATGCTGGACCGTTCCCGTGCTGCGTTTTCCCTGTTAGTCCGAATACTCAATCAATCGGCAATGACGGCGTTGAAGATGAGTGCAATCGGGATGTATCCGCCAGCGCGACAGCTTCCTTGAATGATCTAGCAAGGCCGCCTGCCATATAGAGGGGATTGCACTACCGGAGAAGAAGAGACGCAAGTGACCTTAGTTTCAGCGTCGCATTGAGATTATGACTGCTCGTGCCCGCAGTGCTCGACTCACAACTGTTCGAAACAAGGTTTGCACTTAAACTCCCCGTCCATGCAGGTGCGTGGGAATAGAGAGGTGGTTTTGACCAGCGCGGCCAAAAAGAGTTGTGGATACTGCTTCCGACACGGAAACATGATCGAGACTGGGACTGGGCAGGAGCGTCAGGATCACTGCCAGATCTTCACGAGATAGATGATCCTCCGCAACGTAGCCTCTATGCCGATCCGCGCTTGTGTGCTCTTGGTCACTGCGGCACAAACGATTCCCGGCAATGATCTCCAGTCTAAGAACGGAGCTTATGCCGGAAGAAGTGGTGGAGAAACGAGCCACGGCCGAGGACGCTGCTCGCGAAGTCTCCAAGACCAGATCGTCGTTGAGTCCGGCACATCAGGCGCCTTTTCGCGGCGCGCAAGCGAGGATGATCCCTGCGCTTTGCCATCTCATTCTTGACGCGAATTGAAAACACACTCATCACCACTCGTTCTGGCCGGCGTGGTTCTGCTCCTGGCTCTCATGGCGGTGCTGGCGGACGGCGCCGCGCGGCGCGAATCTGTCACCTTCGACGAAATCGCGCACATTGGGGCGGGTGTCAGCTATCTGCAGAAACTCGACATGCGGATGAATGAGGAGCATCCTCCTCTGGCGAAGGTGCTCGCCGCCCTGCCTCTCGTCGTTCGCGGCGTGCAGGCTGACTATTCCCACGTGTCGTGGACCTTCAGCGGCAGTGGACTGTTCAAGCAGTATATGGGCCAATGGATCTTCGGCCACTGGCTGATTGCCCGCTGGAATGAACCTCTGGCAACAGTCTTCTGGGCGCGGCAGCCCATGCTGTTTCTGACGCTGCTTCTAGGGATCGTTCTCTTTCTCTATGGCTCCCGCCTCGGCGATGCTTGGGGCGGGCTGCTCTGCCTATGCGCGTACGCCACCATGCCTGCCATGCTCGCGTTCGGGCCATTGGTCCTGACCGACATAGCAATCGCTTTGTTCGTTCTGCTCACGTTGTGGACTTTTGCTGGCATGTGGCGATCGCCATCACGCTCGACAATCCTGCGATTCGCTCTCGCCCTCGGCGGGGCATTGCTTTCCAAGTTTTCCGCTGGACTTCTGTTCTTCTGTTTTGCTGCATTCATTCTGAGCCTCCGCTGGTGTCCGGTCGCGGGACAGCCGACGGACAAGGTGGAGCTCCGGGCATGGCGTCGTTTGCGGCGGTGGAGTCTCACCCAAGGAGTCTTATTCGCAGCACTCTTTGTTTATGCGGTCTACTTTGTTCTCTCATGGAACGAGCCAACCGACTCGCTGAATTTTCTTGGACACAACGTGGCGGCCTTGTTCCTTCGCAGAGTACTCATGCCACCCTGGATCTACCTGCGTGGCCTGGCATTGTTTGCCTTCGGTAGCAAGGCGCCCGGTTTCATTCTAGGTCACACGTACCCGCATGGAATTTGGTTCTTTTTCCCGGTGTTGTTTTTACTGAAGTCCCCTTTAGCCTTTTTCGTTCTGCTTCTTCTGGCGCTGGGCACCGGCGTGGTGGCAAAGCTTCGTCTATCGCAAGCGGTGATACCTGAAGAACGCGAGTTGCATTGGCGGGCGGTGTGGATCTTCCTCGTGGTGTTTAGCGGAGCATGCATCCTGAGCCGATTCCAGATCAGCATCCGCCACCTTTCTGTTCCATTAGCTCTACTCATACTCTTACTGGCGCCGCTGCCGCGAGCGCTGAATCAACTGCGGAGTGCAGGCTGGCCTGCCGCCCGCGCCGGCTTGTGGCTCACGGTGGCGTTGGCGCTGGCGTCGATTGCAACCGCAGTGCGCGCTTATCCCTACTATCTTCCATTCTTGAGTTCATTGAGCGCCGGCCGTCCCGGCTACACTTTGGTCGCCGATTCCAATCTCGACTGGAACCAGGGTCTTCTCCAAGTGGAGAATTTTGTGCGGCAACGCGGTCTGACACGCGTCTTGATCGATGAGTACGGTTTCGTGGACCCAACTTTGTATGTTTCCGAAGCGAAATTCTGGAATTGCCAGGAAGCCGCTCCGGCCGATGGCGGCCAGTGGGCCGTAGTCTCCGCCAACCTGATTGAGGAGAGTCACAACTGTGTGTGGCTCCTGCGCTATCCGCACGAAGCGCTGGCAGGCGGCAGCATGTATGCGTTCCAACTTCCGGAGGTGATTCTTACGGCGGGAAGTTCTGGCGGTCCCCCGTTGCCCGCGGACTATCACAAGTTCGCAGGGATGGCTTTTGCCGGAGACCCACGGCTGATTTGGGTGAACTGCATCCGCGACCCACAACAACTCCAGCCGACGTGGGACCACTTCGTAGCGATGGCGACCGAGGCGCAAAAACAAAAAAGAAGCTCAAAGAGCAAGAGGTAGAGTGCAGCCCGCAGCTTTGTGCAGAGACCACTTTTTGCAGTGGCATGCAAACCTCGCCGGCGTAGGTTCGGCGAGGTCCGACAAAGTTTTCGGCGGTGTGTGATCCTCGTCACTGCATTTTCCAAAAGCAAGAGTAATAAGGTGTTGTCTGTTGCTCCTTACTTACGACTTGAGCCGGTCCGATCCAGGTTGACTGCCCAAACCGACTGTCTGCTTTCCTCTCATCGGGCCCCTCTAATTCAGCCGTTGGTTGTCGATTGAGCTCCTTGCGGCGGTTCGAGCACGCATAGCGCGGGAATCGTCCCCATCAACGGCTTCCGAAAGGTTGGTGCACAAATCATGAAAACGAGTCGCGCTAGCCCCATAGGACGCTTGTTGGGAGTGATCCTGATTGTCATTTGCGTCCTTCTTATTGTCTCGTTCACCGCATTCGCGCAGACCACTGTTTCAACAGGTGGCATCGCCGGAACCGTAACCGACGCCTCCGGTGCAGCCATAGCCGGAGCCAGAGTTACGATCACGGGTCCCACCGGACAAACGCTACTAGCTACCACGAGCGACACCGGCTTGTACACTTCCGCCGCTCTGATCCCAGGCGTTTATAAGGTGCGGGTTGAGATGAAAGGCTTCAAAACGACGGAGGTAGCCCTCGATGTAAAAGTGAACACGACTGCCAATGGCAGCGTGAAACTGGAGATTGGCGCCGAGAGCACTGTGGTCGAAGTGCAGGCCAGCGAGGTGCAAGTCAACACCGAGCAGGGAGAAATACAAGGCGTCCTCACCGCGCAGCAAATCGAAAACCTGCCGGTGAACGGCCGCAATTTCCTCGATCTGGCCCAGCTCGAGCCTGGCGTCCAAATCCAGGACGGCGAGAATTTTGATCCGACGAAGGTCGGCTATTCTTCGATTTCCTTCGGCGGACGTTTCGGCCGCACGGCCCGCATTGATGTTGATGGCGTCGACGTCAGCGATGAAACCGTCGGCACCACGACCGAGGACATTCCCGCCAGCGGCATTCAGGAATTTTCGCTGGCACAGTCGACTCTGGACCTTTCCAACGACCTGACGTCTTCCGGTGCGGTCAACGTGACCACCAAGTCCGGAACGAATGCTTTTCACGGCGAAGCTTACGGCACCTATCGCGATAGTGCCGTTGGCGGAGCCGCTCTGCCTTCTCCAATCAACCCGGTCACAGCCAATCCCGCCACAGGCTTGGGCCCTGAAATTGCGGCCCCCTATCAGAGAAACCAGGAAGGCGGTTCCTTCGGCGGTCCAATTATCAAGGATAAGCTTTTCTTCTTCCTCGACGGTGAGCGCACTCTGCAACATCTTGCCGCGCCCATTGCCGAGACCGGCACGCTCTCCGCATATTCTGGAACTTTCCAAGCTCCTTTCCGCGAAAACGAACTGATGGCCCGCCTGGATTACTCCTTGACCAAGAACACTCGCGTCTTTGGACGTTTCAACTATTTTGACAACTCCGTGTTTGCGACGTTCTTTCCATCCAGTCTCCAGGTCTACCACAACAAGGACTACACGCGAAATGATGTATTTGGCTTGGACTTCAGCACGAGCAACGGCTTCACCCATTCCATCCGTTTCTCTTATTTGAAGTTCCAAAACCAGATTGTTGACGGCACTCGCGGCACCAGCCTTCCCTTCGCCAACTATCCGGTCAGTATCAACATCGGGACGTTTACCGTGGGGCCAAATTATTTGGCACCCCAAAGCACTCCGCAGAGCGACCATCAGACAAAATACGATGGAAGTAAAGTTTCGGGGAAACACATCATCCGCTTCGGAGGAAGCTGGAACCACATTCAGGGTGGTGGATTCGCCAGCTTCTTCGAGATCGATCCCCAGGTTTATGGCGCCACGCCATTTAACGGGAGCGATCCGACGGCAGACACGATTGCGGAAGTCATCGTTGGCAACGGCCAGGGTTTTTCGACCACACAGCCAGCACTTGGCTTTCCAGCCGGTGGACTTGGTCCCGACAACCGCACTGCTTTGTACATCGGCGACACCTGGAAAATTCGGCCCAATCTGACGGTCACTCCTGGATTGCGTTGGGAGCGCGACACGGGTCGAACCGACAGCGACCTCCCGGCCATCACCTCGTTGAATGCCGATTTTCCGGGCTGGGGCAATCGCGTTCACCAGCCAAACTTCAACTTCGCCCCGCAGTTGGGTATTGCATGGGATCCGAAAGGCGATGGCAAGACCAGCATTCGTGCAGGTGCTGGACTGTTTTATGAGAACGTGATCTACAACAACGTTCTCTTCGATCGTCCGGCGCGCCTGCAGAGTGGCGCGTTCCTCTCTTACCCGGCAGCTTGCCTGGCAGGATCGGCACTCCCGATTACTGTGCCCGTTTCAGCTGCCAATCCCACTGGCGTCATCAGCGTTGGTACTGACCCTGCCACGGGGAACAACTATTGCGCTGAGACGATCGGCCAGAGCGCGGCGGCCCTTGCTGCCTTTGAAACCTATTATCAGTCGCAGGTACCTTTCAGCCTGACGGCACCCAATCCCGGTTTCATCGGCACCACGAACGCGGCGGGCATCAACAGTCCACTTGGGTTGTTTGCTCCCAATTACAAAACTCCGGTGGCATTTCAAATGAACGTTGGAATCCAGCACGAATTCGGGCGTGGCATGATTCTAAGCGCCGACTTCCTGCGCAACGTCGAGACTCGAGTATTGCTCGGTATCGACGTTAACCAGACTGGCAGTGCGCGGAGCTTCAACCTCGCCTCTGCCACGATGGCGGTTAACAACACGATCGCCGCCTGTGATGCGTCATCGCTGGCCGGGGCGATTGCACCCGGCGGCTGCCCTGGCCTCCACCCGGCTACACCCACAACCCCTGCGGGTCCAGCCACGATCGCTGATTTCGCCTCCAACGGTTTGGGATCTGCCCTCGACTTGGGGGAGTCATGCGTAGCGGCCTTGGGCTATCCGTGTGCATTTCCTGGACTCAACGGCAACTTTGGACAAATGTTCTTCCTGGAGCCGATCAGCCGTTCCGTCTACAACGCCTTGCAATTGAAGTGGGTCGAAAACGTGACGAACCCGATGCGGGGATTGAAGACTGCGAACTTCCAGGCGGCGTACTCGCTCTCGCGGTTCGTAAATCCAATGGCCTACCAAGGCGCTTTCGCACCGTCGAACCCGGTCGCCGTCAACGATCAGGATTTCGTCTTGCAAGCGGGTGACAACGATCATCCACTCAAATACATGGGACCGTCTCTGCTAGACCGCACTCACCAGATCTCATTTGGCGGAAGCTTCGGTGTGCCTGGCGGCTTCCAGTTCGGCCTCATGGCACACTTCTACAGTCCGCTTTCCAGCCCTGCGATTGTAGGCGATACTGGAATCGGCGGACAGATTTTCCAAACCGACTTCACCGGAAGCGGCAGCGTCAGCGATCCGTTGCCCGGCACAACCAATGGCTCATTGATGCGTGACTTCAATATTAACGGACTCAATGCTGCCATCGCCCACTACAACGCAACCCAGGGCAACCAGCCGACTCCGGCCGGTGTCGTCCTGATGAACAGCGGCGTGTTCGGAACCCCGGCTCAGTCCCTCGCGGTAATGCAGACGATTGGCGCCGTGGCCCCCACGCTTAATCCGACTGTTCCCAACCAGCTGAGCTTCCCCTGGCTGAGGGCCACCGATTTCCGCGTGAGCTGGAAGCGCAGCTTCCACGAGCGCTATACGGTTGAGCCGAACGTCGGCTTTTACAATGTTTTCAACTTCGCCAACTTCAACCTGCCTCCGGGCGCGATGTCCGGCTGGCTCAACGAAGGCGCGGGCTCCATCAACAGCATTCAAAAGGGAACTGGAGATGTTATCCCGTTCCGCGTCGGGGCCGGAACCGGCGTTTTCGGGCTGGGTGCTCCTCGCGCCCTCGAGTGGGGCATGAAGTTCAGCTTCTAAATCTAAACAACAATATTTTCTGAGCCACCGGTCACTCACCGGTGGCTCTTTTATCTTGCGAGCAGTACTCGCCTTGAAAGGCCTTATACACTTCGCTCGTCTGCTTATTTCATCGCGTCGATGGCATCGATCAGTTTCTGGTGTTTTCGTGACACACGATAATTCAGCCAAATAGCAAGGGCGCAAAGAATGGCGGTCATGATGAGAATACCGTCGCCGACATAACCGTCTCTTGTTCCGTGCAATCGAATTGCAGCCCAAGCGCCGCAGATCAGAAGTCCCGGAAGTAGAGCAAACAAGCGCGACCAGAACCACGCGCCGCGATGGAAATCGCGTTGACGGACAAGCTCACAACGATAGAAATCCACGCAGTTTGCCTGGGCCGCGACATTCGCACTCTGCATTGTCTTACGGCGGTCGCGGTCATCCAGCCATATCTGACCAGCCACGAAGTTCATGGCAAGGATGATGAGCAGCGAGCCGACTCGTAGCATTACGGGCAAGCTTGAAAAGATAAGCCAATATGCAAACCAGAGAATCTCACCAAGACAAATAACGTAAACGGTTATAGTGCGCCTCCGCAGCCTGGCCTGGAGTTGCTCGAGCTTTTTCTCAATTTCGTCCGAGCTCATCGAGAAGGACCGATCGGGTTGCTTTTGCCATAGCGCACGCAGCATGTCGGGATCGTTACCCGTTGTCATGATCTCCTCCATTCCGAAAACGATCCGCAAGAATTCGCTTGATCCGGTGTATTTTCGTCGCCGCATAACCCGGAGAAATGCCAGTTATTTCCCCGATCGAAGTCGCGTCCATGCCTTCGAGATAGAGGGTTATGATTTGCCTGTCTGCCGGAGTCAGGCGTTGAATCATTGCGTATAGCGCACGCAAAAGCTGTCGAGATTCGACGGGCCCCAGGTCTGAATTCGATGCGGCGGACAATTTACTCTCTTCCAACTCTTCAAGACTCAGTAGATTGAGGCTTCTGGCTTTTCGGCTGCGAAGAATATGCGAGACCGCCACGTTGTGCGCAATGCGATAGACCCATGTTCGGACTGAGCATCGCCCATCGAATCCTGCAAAACTACGCCAAAGGGCAATGTGAATTTCCTGTAGGAGATCGCGACGCTCTTCTGCTCTAGCCTCATAGGCTCGTGCGAGCCTCTCCAGCGGAGCACTATACGTTCTTGCCACCTCGCGGTAAGTGTCATCCTGCGTGGACATCGTGGAAGTTCTCTATCTAGGGTAGTCGCTGGATCTTCGGCTTTCTTACATGATTCAAGAAACTTTTGCTGTGGGCCCCATCATGCGCGAAAAACCTGAAACGCCATGGCTCTCGCTCGCAGCTCTGCCTGCGGGAGGGGCAGTCGGAGTCGGGGGACGGGGGCCATATCGGAGGGGTAGCTGAGTGTTTCCAGACCGAGTGATCGAAATCACTGACAAACTGCAAACCGCAGTG
>JASHQK010000453.1 GCA_030039195.1 Candidatus Sulfotelmatobacter sp. | reverse complement strand
GACACGCCCATGAAGATTTTCCCCGGCATGCACTACACCATGGGCGGCCTTTGGATCGATTTCAACCAGGCCACCAACATCCCGGGAATTTTCGCCGCGGGCGAGTGCGAATATCAGTATCACGGCGCGAACCGGCTGGGCGCGAATTCGCTGGTGTCGTGCATTTTCGGCGGAGGCGTGGCTGGTCCGAATGCGGTCAAGTACGCACGTGGACTGCAGGGCTCGACTGACGGCAACGGGCACTTCGAGGCCGAAAAGAAAAAGCAGGAAGCCAACAATGCCCTGCTGATGAAAAACGAGGGCAACGAAAATCCGGTCAAGCTGTGGCGTGAACTCGGCGACCTGATGACCAAGGATTGCACGGTCATCCGCTACAACAAGAACCTGCAGCAGACCGACGCCAAGCTGGTCGAGTTGCTGGAACGCTATCGCAAGGTCAACCTGAGCGATCGCACGCTCTGGGCGAATACGACCGTCGTTTTTTCGCGGCAGCTTTACAACATGCTGCAGCTGGCGCGGGTGATCGCTCAGGGAGCACGCATGCGGGACGAATCGCGGGGTGCGCATTATAAGCCGGACTTCCCCGACCGCGACGACAAGAACTGGCTGAAAACGACGAAAGCGTACTTTGCTCCCGACGCGGACGAGCCGAAATTTGAGTTCGAGCCGGTGGACGTCTCGCTGATTCCGCCGCGGGCGAGGAAGTATTGATTGTGTGGGGGCGGACGCATTCGTCCGCCCCGCAAGGCTGTTCGTCGCACGCCGGCGAGAAGAGCCGAGCAAGTGATGGGCTTGTAAATCGGGAAGGGCACGAGTTCTACTCGTGCCAGTTTAGGCGCTCTTTGAAAATTCGGCTTTAGCCGCTGAGGGCCACGGATCCAGTTTGAATCCGGGAAATGCGGAGCAGTAACGATACTCTTCGGCACTCATCACGAGTCCGCGCTCGACAGGATTTTGATGAACGTAATTTTTGTGACGCAAGAGGTCTTGCTCGTCGCGAATACGGTGGTCCGTAAATCCGCGTTGCCAGATCTCGCGCTTGCGGCCGAGTATTTCGCCCAAGGCATGAGAATAGCCGCCTTTGATCAGTTGAACGGCGTGTTCGATCGTGACATCGGCAGCGGGCGTGATTAACAGATGGACGTGCTCGGGCATCACGACGAAGGCATGGAGTTGAAAGCGCCCTTCTCGGCGATGTCGATACACGGTTTTTAGGAAAAGACGCACGTAGTTCTCGACAACGAAGAGTCTTCGGCGTTCCCAGGTCGAGAATGTAACAAAATAAGTTCCGGGAGGAGATATGAGTCGTCCAGGCTTCAAGAGCGAGCCTCGGCGGCTAAAGCCGCGATCTCTTGCATAGCCTAAACCGGCACGAGTGAAACTCGTGCCCTTCCCGGTGAATTTTTGTGAACGGCGTTTCAAATTGGGAAGATACGATACAAGTCGGCGAATGGGTCTTGATAGCTCCGAAACCGAGGAAGCCTTTATTGTTTGAGGTAGTCACAAATCGACGGCGCGATCTCCTGGATCTGCCTCTTCAGTGGTTTCAGTGGTTGTACTTTTTGATCCTATTGGCGGACGGAGTTATGTCTGCGTATAGGCATGAAGCTCGCGGCTGGCTTTTGTTGGCTGTGGTTGGATTAGCTTCCATCGCTTGGCTTGTTCGCTGGCAAGTGCCCGAACGGAAGCACAGGGCGATGCAACTGTATGTGGTGGGAACAGGGCTAGCCATGGTTGCGTATGGGGCGTTTTCCATTCGTCATGCCGGCAAGTTTGGTTGGCTTTATGTCGTTTCGGGGGCGGCTGGACTCCTGTATAGCCTTTTCCGTACCCCGAAACCTGTCCGTCAAGCTGATTGTTAAAGGCTAACTGCGAATGGCTGATAAATCCGTAATCCTAAAAATCAAGCGTCAACTCACTCCCACCTCCAAACCTTTCTGGGAGGAGTTTTCTGTTCCCTACCGGCCGAACATGAACGTGATCTCCGCGCTCATGGATATCGCAGCCGATCCGGTCACGCGCGAAGGCAAGGCGACGACGCCCATCACCTACGATTCGAATTGCCTTGAAGAAGTCTGCGGATCGTGCGCCATGCTGATCAATGGCAAGGCGCGCATGGCGTGCTCGGCGCTGGTCGACCAACTGGAGCAGCCGATCCGGCTCGAACCATTCTCGAAATTCCCTGTCGTTCGCGATCTGGCGACCGATCGCAGTGTAATCTTCGAAAATCTCAAGGCCGTAAAGGCGTGGGTTCCGATCGACGGCACATACGATCTGGGCGCCGGGCCACGCATGTCGTCGGAGGAGCAGGAAGCGGCGTATCCGCTCTCGCGCTGCATTTCTTGCTGCTGTTGCATGGAGGCGTGTCCGCAGTTTGATGAGGACACGGGCTTCGTGGGCGCCGCGACCATCTCGCAGGTACGGTTATTCAATACTCACCCGACGGGCAAGGCGCTGAAGCACGAGCGGCTGGCAGCTCTGATGGGCGATGGCGGCATTCAGGAGTGCGGCTACGCGCAGAACTGCGTCGAGGTTTGCCCGAAGGATATTCCGCTGACCAAGTCGATTTCCGAGGTCGGCGGGCAGGTCATGAAGCAGGCCTTGGCTGACCTTTTCCGGCGCTAATTTTTGTCACTTTGCTCCCCTTGAGTCTGCCCCGCGGTTTGCGGCGTGTTTCCAAGTTGTAGCTGCGCAAGGTGCAACAGAGTCGTTGTTTCTGCTCATCAATGGCGAGTCACGTGCCGATAATATTTCGGGACTCTGTTTTCGAACCGGCGGAGTAACCCGAGGTAACCAGTGCGGCATCGAAGATCGAGGTACGCAAGTAACCTGCGGGTGCCAGTTTCGGCTCCCCTGCTTGACAGCATGGCTTAAAATGAGCCCACCGTGCGTGAGAAGACGTGCGCGGGCAAAGCTTACCCGAGCTTCACGAGGAAGTAGCAAGAAAAGCGCCGCATTCCTCAGGACCACTTCGTGAAAAAGGCCGTCACAGTCCGTCTGGCTTGTATTTCCCTTCTTGCCTTCGTGTGCGTGGGCTTGTCGGGGTCTGCGTTTGCCGTCCGTCATACGATTCGGCAATCGCATCATCGGCGTTTCCGCTGGCTGCGCTGGAACCCGATGTTCAAACCGTCGCACGAATCGTTGTTGATCCAGAACGCGGAAATTGATCGCCTCGATCTGCCGCGCATTCAGGATGAAACCGAACTGGAAGCGCTCAAGGCCGATGGATCGCTGGTGCCAATCATTCCCGGCGAAGCTCTGCGTATCGAACCGTCGCTCGATCCCTCCCGCCGCTACTGCCGCCCCTGGACGCGGGATTTCGTTGACGACATCAGCCAGGCTTATTACAACCGCTTTCATCAGCAGATTCAGGTGAACTCTGCGGTGCGCACGGTGAAAGTTCAGCGCAAGCTACGCCGCCACAATCGCAACGCGGCGCCTTGGGAAGGCGATACCGCATCGTCGCATCTAGCAGGCGTAACCGTCGACCTGCAAAGGCGCGGCATGACCAAAGACCAGATTCGCTGGATGGAATACTACCTGTTTTATATGAAGGCGCTCGGCCTGGTCGAACCGGAGGAGGAACGGCGCCACTGGTGTTTCCACATCATGGTGAGCGGGCATTACTCGGAGTGGCGCCAAACACAGACGATCGTCCCGCTGGAGCGGCCTGAGGAGCAGCCCGACGAAACACCTACGCAGGTGGCCGCGGGCAGCGCGTCGAAGTAGCAGGTTTTCAGTCTCCAGCCTATCTGAGTAGCTCCCTTTCCGTGAATTCCATTACGATTTCCCTTCTATGATCATTCTGATGGCTGGCCTACCCGGCACGGGCAAGAGCACGCTCGCCCGAGAATTGGCCGCGCGCACTCAGGGACGCGTGCTGAGCAAAGATGAGTTCCGCCACTCGCTGTTCTTGCCCCACGAGATCGAATATTCCGCGCGACAGGATGATTTCTGTCAGACATTGATGCTGGAAACCGCCGGATATCTGCTGAGGCGCGATCCGGCACGAATGATTTTTCTCGACGGCCGCCCGTTCTCCCGTCGCTATCAGATCGAAAACGTGCTGCAAGCTGCAGCTCCCTTGCACCAGCCGTGGCGGATTTTGGAATGCGTGTGCTCGGAAGAAGCGGCCAGGCATCGTCTCGAAAAGGATTCAGCCGCAAGCACGCATCCCGCAGGAAATCGTGATTACCAGCTATATCTGGAAGTGAAGGCCCGCTTCGAGACCATCACGCTTGCCAAGACGGTAATTGACACCGAACAGCCACTCGCGACCTGTATCGAGCAAGCCTTGGCCGCGCTGCGCTAGCCGACTTTGTCCGGACGCCCGGTTTCTATACAATCGGGAGCTTGCTCCTCCACTGGGGCCGCGATCCAATGACCAATAAATTCCTGTCTGTTTTTCTGGTGTTGTCGTCTTTTTGTATCGCGCAAACGTCGAGCGAACCTCCTGCGGGTCTGCCGGTCAGCGCCAAAGCACTTGCCATTCAAAATTCGGCGATCGTGATTGACACCCACGCCGACACGCCTCAGCGTTTTCTCGACGAAGGATTCGATATCGGCTCGACCGATCCTAACGACGTCGGCCACATCAGCCTCGACAAAGCAGAGCGCGGAAATCTGGGCGCAGAATTTTTCTCGATCTGGGTTGAACCGGAGACCAACGAAGGCCATTTCGCGCGGCGCACCTTCGATCTGATCGATTCGGTGCACCAGCAAGCGGCCAGGCATCCCGATCGCATGATGATGGCGTTTTCGGTCGCCGATATCGAACGCGCGCATCGCGAGCACAAACTGGCCGCGCTGATGGGCATTGAGGGTGGGCACTCCATCGAAAATGACATGCATCTGTTGCGTGATTACTATCGGCTCGGCGTCCGATACATGACGCTGACCTGGTCGAATACAAACGAGTGGGCGGATTCCTCCGGCGATATCGATGATCCCAAGGTGCAGCATCACAATGGGCTCACCGATTTCGGCAAGCAGGTCGTGCTGGAGATGAACCGGCTGGGCATGATGGTCGACATCTCGCACGTCGCCGATAAGACTTTTTGGGATGCGATTGCCACGACCAAAGCGCCTTTGATCGCGTCGCATTCGTCGGCGCGGGCTCTGGTGGATGCTCCGCGCAATATGACGGACGACATGTTGCGCGCTGTCGCGAAGAACGGGGGCGTCGTCCAGGTGAATTTCTTCAGCGGGTTCGACGATCAGAATTACTGGAACGCCGACAAAGCGGAAGCGAAAGAGAAAAATGAGGCAGAGCAAAACTATCTTGATCAGCTAAGAGCTCAAGGCAAGACGATTACTTTTATCGATGAAGACCGCTTCGAGCGCGAGTGGGCGGCAAAGATTCCCCGTCCGCCGCTAAAGTCGTTGATCGATCAGATTGACCATGTCGCTAAAGTCGCCGGAATCGATCATGTCGGCCTGGGTTCGGATTTCGACGGCGTCGCCGGAGCCACACCGCAGGGCATCGATTCGGCCGCCGATCTGCCGAAAATCACGCAAGCGCTCCTCGATCGCGGCTACAGCGCGCAGGATATTCGCAAAATTCTCGGCGGAAATACGCTGCGGGTTCTTGGCGAGGTGGAGAGAGTGAGTCGGGAAATGCAGCGCTCAGCGAATCAATAAGTGATTCCAGCATGTGGAGGCCTTCAACACATCCCTCGCGGCTGCTGGCGATATCGCTGATATGCTTTACATCCGCGGCTTGCCGACCGCCCAGTGGAAGGATGCGGGTCGTCTGTGTGTCCGGCGACATTTACCTGCCGAGCCTCCGGCCCGAGCATTGGAATGACGGCGAGGTAAGGAAATGCTGGCTCGCAAATCGCACTGCGCCGAGGCCCAACACGGCGAAAGATCTCCTTCTCTGCGGCGATACGACGAAACAAGCCTGGGGCCTTACATGGCTTCGCGATGACGTGAAGAAGAGTCTCTATGCGGCTTCCGCAGCGCGCCAAGTCAACTTTCACAGCTCGGGCCACGGCGGAGGCAGACGCGAGAGCGAATGGTGGGCCTGCAAGAATACCGTTGCCAGCATCGAATGTTACTAGATTGCCAGATGCGTGTCGTACAATACCCAGTTCTTGTCGCGCAAGAATATCTAGGAGCACTTATGCGTAGAGTTTTTCCGCTGGTTCTCACCTTGCTCGCTTGTACCGTGATGTCAGCCGCGCAGGCCGGTTCTTCCAGTTCTTCTGCGCCAGCAGGCAGTTCATCGGCCTCACAGTCCGGCACGACCCCGAAACCCGCGCCCACCAAGCCAACTGCCATCATTCACACCACGGCCGGCGACATGACCTGCACCCTGTTTCCCGACAAGGCGCCGATCGGAGTCGCGAACTTTATCGGCCTCGCCACCGGCACACGCGATTGGAAAAACCCCGTCAGCGGCGCGACCAAGCATGGCGTTCCACTCTACGATGGCACGATTTTTCATCGCGTTATTCCCGAGTTCATGATTCAGGGCGGTGATCCGGCCGGCAACGGGCAGGGCGACCCAGGATACGAATTCAAGAATGAAGTCTCTTCCGATCTGCTGTTCGACCGTCCGGGAAGGCTCGCCTACGCCAACTCCGGTCCCAATACAAATGGGTCGCAGTTCTTCATCACGGAAGTGGCGACGCCACATCTGAACGGCCAGTACACGATTTTCGGTCAGTGCGACGAGAAAACCGTCGAACTGGTCAAGCAAATCGCACGCATGGCGCGCGATCCACAGAATGATAAGCCTTTCCGTCCGGTGAAGATCATTCACATTACGATTCTGCATGCCAGCGCGGCGAAGCCCGCGCACCCCGCTGTAAAGAAACCGGCAGCGACAGCGGAGAAACCCGCTGCGGGATCGCAATAACGAACCGCTTTTCATGGAGGGCCCGAGCCCTCGTTCGGCCCACACAGACAAGGCAATGCACGCTGACTTCTGATCGGGTGCGATGAAGTTCATCTGCTCTACAAGCGCCGGATGCGATGAAGCGTTTAGAATGTCTATACCTTACACAACCGGAAGGAAGCCCAATGACACGAACGCCCGGCACTTATGCAGTCTTCGAAACCAGCGAAGGCACTTTCACCTGCCGCCTTTTTGAGAAAGACGCTCCCAAAACTGTCGCCAACTTTATTGAACTCGCCGAAGGCCAGCGCGAGTGGACGCATCCGGCGACGCGCAAGAAATCCAAAGACCGGCTCTACGACGGCACGATCTTTCACCGCGTGATTCCCGAATTCATGATTCAGGGCGGAGATCCCGAGGGCACGGGCCGCGGCGGTCCGGGATATCAGTTTGAAGACGAAACGAAAAGTTCACCGCACAAGTTCGACAAATCCGGCAAACTGGCCATGGCCAATGCCGGTCCGAATACCAATGGCAGCCAGTTTTTCGTGACGGTCGTGCCGACGACGTGGCTGACCGGCAAGCACACCATCTTCGGAGAAGTCGTCGAAGGCCAGGATCTGGTAGACAAGATCTCAAAAGTCCCGCGCGGCCGCAATGACCGTCCGAACAAGGATGTCGTGCTGAAGAAGGTAACGATCGAAAAGGCAGCCTAATGGTTCGCCAGGACGCGAATGTCGCGTAGCCCCAGCAAGTGATCGTCGGCCGTGATCAGCGTTAAATCAAATACTTTCGCAGAGGCCGCAAGGAACTGATCGGCCGGATCCGCGTGCGAGAAGCTGATTGATGGAATCGCAAGCGCCACGTCAATCGTCAGGGGCGCCTCGGTCAGCCGGAGGTCCGCAAACGTCTGACTGACCCAAGTCGTGATATCGGGATCCACTCTGAACCGCCCCTTGCGACACAAGATCGTCAGTT
>JASHQK010000452.1 GCA_030039195.1 Candidatus Sulfotelmatobacter sp. | reverse complement strand
CGAGCACACTCGACTTCGTTTGCAATCAGCTATGCTCATACCATATCGACTAGCCCAGGCCTAATTGGTGCTGTAAAGTTAGACAACGCCACTGCTTCTATTGGGCAGCAGCTCACGAAAAACCTGAGCGCCTCCGCTTCCGGCGGATATTCGCAAAACAACGTTCTGGGCAACTTACCCAATTCGACCGGTTCGCTCAATGGACATACGATCTCGGGGGCAGCTTTTGTGCAGCAGCAGTTTGGGCGAAATGTGACTTTGCAGCTGGCGTATACACGTCTCCATCAAGATTACGCAGGCGTTTTGATCCTGGCGTCAACGCCGAATACAAGCCGGGAGAGCATCTCCATCGCTTATCACTTCGACAGAGTTCTTGGAAGATAGCTATGATTGACGAACTCGAAGAATCTAGTTCGGGAGGGTTAGACCTCCAAAAGTATTTGGGGATCGTGCGGCGCCGCCACCTGCTATTTCTCATACCGCTTTTCATTGGATGGGTGATCGTGTGGTCGGCCAGTTGGATTCTGCCGCCCCGCTACCAGTCGGGCACACTGATCCTGGTCGAGCAGCCCACGATGCCGAAAGATTACGTAACTCCTAATGTCAACGACGATCTGCAGGAAAGAATGCAGAGCATTACTCAGCAGATCCTAAGCCGGACACGCCTTTTACATATCATCGAGCAGTACAATCTTTATGCACTTCCGCATTCCAGCAGATCTCCAGATGACAAAGTGGAACGGATGCGCAAGGACATTGATATCGAACTCGTGCGCGACACACATAACCAGATCACTGCTTTTAATGTGTACTACACTTCGCGTGACCCTCATCTTGCCCAGCAAGTCACCGGCGAACTGACGAATCTTTTCATCAACGAAAACCTGGAGGTCCGACAGCAGCAATCAGAGGACACAACGAAATTCCTAGAAAGTCAGCTGGAAACAGCACGAGAAACTCTAGCCGCACAAGAAGAAAAGGTCCGGGTGTTCAAAGCACAACATGTAGGAGAAATGCCCGGCCAGCTAGCCAGCAACTTGCAGATCCTGAGCGGATTACAATCGCAATTACAGAACGAGGAAGATGCGCTCAATGCCGCCAAGCAGCAGCATGTGTACTTTCAGACTCTGGCTGATCAATATCGCACGTTGCAAGTGCCCGCGAATTCCGGTGACGGGAATGCAGTCGGACTTCCGGCTCTAGATCAGGAATTGGATAAGCTCAAGGCGCAGCTGGCCGACCTCAGTTCTCGTTACACAGATCGACATCCGGATGTTCGAAAATTGAAAGAACAGATCGCAGAGACGGAGAAGCAAAGAGGGCAGTTGATCGCCAGTCTTAAGGCGAATCCGTCTGACAACTCTTCGGATCAGCCGGGTGACCTCAAGGCAGAAGCAGGCGACCCAGTCCAGGCTTCGATGCTGCTTCAAGTGCAAAGTCAGCTGCGCTCGAACCAACTAGAAATTACAAACCGCGAACATGCGATAGCTGGCCTGAAAGCCAAGATTGATGACTACCAGGCGCGCCTAAATCAAGAGCCGATTCGCGAGCAGCAATTAGCAGATTTGACCCGAGGATATGATCAGTCGAAGGCAAATTATGATGATCTGCTCAAGAAAAAGAATGAGTCAGCCATGGCGACTAGCATGGAACTGCTCCAGCAGGGCGAGCGCTTTCGCATCATCGACCCGCCCAGCTTTCCGCTGAAGCCGCAGTTCCCAAACCGGCTGAAGTTCTGCGGAATGGGACTCGGTCTTGGGCTTGCCCTCGGCGTTGTCGTCGCAGGCGCATTCGAAATGCTGGACGGCTGCATCCACGATGAGAAGCAACTGAAGAAGCTGCTGCCCCCCGCAATCATCGCCGAACTCCCCACGATCGCGAGCGCCTCTGATCTCCAGGCGCAGACGCGCCGCGCGTGGATTGGCTGGGCTACAGCCGCGATCGTGTTTGTTACGATACTCGCGGGGTCGGCTTTCAGTTATCTGCGAGGTTAACACTCTCGATCATGTATAAGGCTTTTTATAACCTGAAACGAAACCCGTTCGAGATCACGCCGGATCCGAGCTTCTTGTACTCGACAAAGCGTCACAATGAAGCCTTGGCTTCGCTCTATTACGGCGTGCGTCGGCGCAAAGGATTCGTTGTCCTGACCGGTGAGGTCGGAACAGGCAAGACGTTGCTCGTGCGTTGTCTGCTGCAGATCCTTCAACGCGCTGATGTCGCATACGCGTACGTCTTCAATTCGCGCTTGAACCCGGTGGAATTTCTTCAATACATCGCTGGGGATTTTCGGCTGCAGACTTCGGGAAAATCTAAAAGCGAACTCCTATTGGAGTTAGGCAGCTATGTTATCGCCCGCAGTCAGAGAAATCTGACCACGGTTTTGATCGTCGATGAAGCTCACCATCTGTCAGTGGACGTACTGGAAGAGATACGTTTGTTGACAAACCTGGAAACCCCGCAAGCGAAGCTGCTGCAGATTTTGCTCATCGGACAACCTGAACTCGATGAGAAACTTGATGCCGATAACCTAAGGCAGCTCAAGCAGCGAATAGCTCTGCGCTCAAATCTTGGCCCGCTCGAACTAGACGAAGTGGGAGGCTACATCCATCGTCGGCTTCAATTGGCTGGCAATGATCGACCCGATGTCATCTTTCCGATCGAGACGATCCTGGAAGTCCATCGCCATTGTCGAGGCTATCCGCGTCTCATCAATACTATTTGTGAAAATGGACTGATTCACGCGTACGCAAAGCAGTCCCGAAGCGTAACTCCCGAAATCATTGAAGAAATTGCAAATGATTTTCGGCTAAACGTCGTGCGCCGTTCTGTCAAAGAAGGATCTGAAGAGGAACGGTTCGAAGAAGTACAACGTGCAGCTCGTACGCTGCTGGATCTATATTCCTATCTGCGCGAGACCCAATCCGAGACCAGCGATTTCCCCCTAACAAGAACAGGGAAACATGAGCCGTTTATTTGACGCGTTACAGCGCGCAGGCAGCGAGCAATCGGGGGTTGAATACCCCGACTTACTTTCTATGGTGACTGAGGTCTTCGAGGCCGAACCTCGACGAACTCAGGGGCCAGCAGCAGCGGAGTCGAAACTGCTTCAAATGCCGGTTGAAATGCCGGAAGGAGTAGCGGTCGAAACAGTCTCCGCGGAAACTCCGGTCCCCGAACGGGTCAGTTCGAACCTGGAATTCCCATCCTTAAATGTATCCGTTGCTCCTGATAGCCGGCTTGTCTTTTTCACTCAGCCAGACAGTCTGCCTGCCGAGAAGTTTCGTTTCCTGGGAGTGCGTCTGCGACAAATTCAACAGAATCGACCACTGAAGAAGGTGCTCGTCACTAGCAGCATTCCGGAAGAAGGAAAGAGCCTGGTATCCGCTAATCTTGCGGGAGTATTGGCTCGTCGCAGACAGAGAGTACTGTTGATCGAGGGTGATCTACGCCGTCCCACTCTGGCTCATCAATTCGGCCTCGGACGGCCGGCTGGGCTGGGCGAGTGGCTGCAAGGTGATCACCAGGAAGTCTCGAACATCTATCGATTGACCGACCTTAATTTTTGGATGATGCCTGCTGGCAATCCTCCGTCTAATCCTCTCGAACTCATGCAGTCCGGTAATCTCTCGCGCTTAATGTCGCAGCTTGGCGATTTGTTTGACTGGGTTATCGTGGATTCACCCCCGCTGCTTCCTCTCGCCGATACGACTGTGTGGGCAAAGGTAACAGATGGCACTTTATTCGTCGCGCGTGTCGGAAAAACTGAAAGAACTCAACTCGAACGCGCTTTGGCTCTCATCAAGAAATCTGACCTGCTGGGAGTCGTATTGAATGGCTCCGAGGAATCGAACTACAAGGGCTACTATGCCTATTATACGCCGGTGGCAAAATCAACCTCCCCCGCCTCATCTCAGACAACGGACTAAACTCCCTCCTCAGCCGACCTCCGCGTAGATTCGATGGCGCCATTCTCTCTATGACACAACAAACAGGAGAAGAAGTCGTGGACTTTCGACGATCACTGGACTCCGGGACGGTTGTCCAGCCAGCGAGAACCGCCACAGCTTACGATCGTGAGATCTTGAACGTGGAAGCATTTCATCGCGCGCTATCTCTGGAACGGCGCAGAACTGAACGCTCCCGAAAGGCATTCCTTTTGATGTTGTTAGATCTAGGCGATCAGGCCTCCCATGAAATAGGTGACAACCTGATAACTCGTTTGAAGTCCACATTGCCCTGCACGAGAGAAACGGACCCGGTGGGATGGTATAAACACCGATCAGTATTGGGAATCATTTTCACTGAAATTTGCTTTGATAATCGCAATCAAATTGCGCGCAGTATGATAGCCAGAATTAGTGGGATAATCCGCCAAAACCTCGGGGGAGGATCTGGGCAGGTATCTATTTCCTGCCACATATTCCCCGAAGACCGAACAGAAGGACAACATCTAAGTAATCCCATCTTATACCCGGACTTGACCGGCAGGTCGAACTCACAAAAGCTCTTTGGGGCTGTCAAACGAGCCATTGATATCGTTGGGAGTCTAATCGCATTGATTGTCGGAACTCCATTGTTCGTGCTGATCGCGATTCTCATCAAAATCACGTCTCGAGGTCCCATACTGTTCCGTCAAGAGCGCATTGGTCAGCATGGTCAATCTTTCGAATTCCTCAAGTTTCGATCAATGCACGCAGATAATGATCCAACTATCCACAAACAATATGTGCGTGAGTTGATTTCAGGCAAGGCCCAATCCCATCTGTCTGACAGAACTGGGAAAACGGTCTACAAGCTGACCCGAGATCCGAGAATCACTCGCGTAGGGGCATTTCTACGCCGAACCAGCTTGGACGAACTGCCACAGTTTATTAACGTGTTGAAAGGTGAAATGTCTCTTGTAGGACCTCGTCCGCCGCTGCCTTATGAAGTGGAAGCATACGATCTCTGGCATCGTCGGCGATTGCTGGAGGCCAAACCAGGAATTACCGGGTTGTGGCAGGTCAGCGGACGCAGTCGTATCACCTTCGACGATATGGTTC
>JASHQK010000451.1 GCA_030039195.1 Candidatus Sulfotelmatobacter sp. | reverse complement strand
CCACGCCCAATCATCGATCCCTAGCACTCGCGGCGCCCGGGCTGGATCCACTACGGCCCTGTGGCGCAACTGCCGAAGCAGAGTAGAATTGCTGGCCAAAATGCCAAGTCGCTCGGCCAAGCGAGAGCCGGCAGATCCTCCCAATGCCCATGTGATCTGCTCCAATGCAAGGCTTAACCGCGAGGTGCGGCGCGCGTACCATGGCGCCGTCTCCGGCAGTCGCTCGGCAAAAATGTGCTGTCCGCAATCTTCCGTATCACAAAAGAACCGCCGCACCCGCAGCTCGACCCGGACAGGCACGCCTTCCCAAGGAAGGTCGCTCAGCCGCCGACTGTACCAACTATGGACGCGCCGGCTAATCCGTCGGCACAGAGGACAAACACTGCTCGCTGCAACCGGCCGCAGAACCATCACGAGCCGGGTTCTCGCTTGAACCAGCAACTGATCCACAACGACTTCGCCCACATCCGGCAACAATGTCCGCTGGCCCATGGCCGTCTGCGCGGAGCCGTCAGAGCTTGATTCCCTTGTAACGCTCCTCGCCTCTCCGGAAAAGTGCCAGCCGAGGTTCACCAAAATGGACCTCCAGGACCACTTCACCAAATGTGAGGAAGAACCGTAAAAGGGAACCGGTGGGGCGGAGCAAAAGGGAGCCACTTATGGGGGTGAAGTGTAGTTGCCGTTTCGGGGGAGAAGGGCTCTGGAGCGTAGCGGAAGAGGCCTTTCTCCCCCGAGGCGCGTTCGGTGGGATCAGGCTGGAGAGGCTGGCGACCTTCTGTGGCGGCTCTGCTTGAGGCGGTAGCTGTCGCCGTTCATCTCCAGGATGTGGACGTGATGGGTGATGCGGTCGAGTAGAGCGCCGGTGAGGCGCTCGGAGCCGAAGATTTCGGTCCACTCCTCGAAGGGCAGGTTGCTGGTGAGCAGCGTGGAAGCGCGTTCATATCGCTGGCTGAAGATCTCGAACAGTAACTCGGCTCCGGATTTGGACAACGGCACGAAGCCCAGTTCATCGACTACGAGCAGTTCGTAGGCAGCCAGTTGCTTCTGGAAGCGCTGCAGGTGCTTGTCGTCGCGGGCTTCGATCAACTCGCTGACGAGGCTGGCGGTGGTGGTGAAGCGCACGCGATGGCCGCGCTGACAGGCAGCCAGTCCCAGAGCCAGTGCGATATGCGTCTTGCCCGTGCCGGAGTTGCCGAGGAGCAAAAGGTTTTCCTTGCGTGTGAGGTACTCGCATCGAGCCAACTCCAGCACGAGCGTCTTGTTCAGTGACGGGATGGCCATGAAGTCGAAGCTGTCAAGGCTCTTGACCACGGGGAACCTGGCCTGTCGGATGCGGCGCTCGGTGGCGCGGCGGTCGCGATCGAGCAGTTCTAGCTCAGTGAGGCGAAGCAGATAGCGTGGGAAGTCGGCCTTCTCTTCGGCGCACTGTCGCGCCATCTTGTCGTATTCGCGCAGGATGGTGGGCATGCGCAACGCCTTCAAGTGATGTTCGAGCAGCACCTGCGGCGTGTCGGGCGGTGTGCTCATGCCGTCACCTCGGCAGTCAGCAGACTCATGTAATCGGCGGCCTGCGTAGTGCGCACCGCGGCCAGGGGCAGATGCGGCCAGTTGTTCAGATCCAGCCGCGGCGGTCTGCGCTCGATGCGGCACAGCATGAGATGACGCACGGCATCGAAGCCGATCGTGCCCAGTTCGAGGGCGTGTTCAACGGCAGCTGCGACTTCTTCCAGGGGGAAGGTCTCCATCAACCGCAGCACCTGGATGTACTCGCGGCCGGCATGCCTGGTCAGCCGTGCTTCGAGCAAGCGGCGAAGTTGGGCGAAGCAGTCGGGCAACTGCCATCCGCTGAGCGGAGCGGCCTGATCCAGAGCCCGGCTCTTGAACTCCAACAGCGCCAGATAGTGCAGTGGATCGTAGATGGCCCTCTCTCGTTCGTAGCAGCGCTGATGTCGCGCAATCAGCTCGCGGCCCGAGACGATCTCGACGCGATCGACGTAGCCCTTCACCAACACCTGGCGATGGCCATATTCGGTCGGCACCGAATAGTCGTTGGTGCGATAGCGGACCAGCGACAGCGAACTGACGCGGGCGACGACTTTTTCACAGGCCTCGAAGAGCGAGGCGGGCAGTGGGAGCATCGTTGCGCGGTCACGCTCGAACCGTTCGGCGATGGTCTCTGCATGACCGCGCAACCGGCGCTGGCGACGTTGACAGCAATCAGCTTCGAGGTGTGCGTTCAGTTGTTCCCAGCTCGATGCACGGGGCACCGGCACCATGAAGTTCCGCCGTGCATAGCCGACCAGGTTCTCGACCTTCCCCTTGTCGTTGCCCTTGGCCGGACGGCCGAACTTCTCGGCGAACAGATAGTGGCTCTGGAGCTCAGAAAACGCGCGTGTCTTCTGCCGTTGGCCGTCGCCCAGGATCCTGGCCACAGCCAGTTTGGTGTTGTCATAGAGAATCCGCGTGGGCACGCCCCCGAAGTAAGCGAAGGCCCGCACATGCCCTTCCAGAAACGCCTCCGTCGTCTCGGCCGGAAACGCCGCCACGAAGCAGTCGTCCGAGTGCGGCAAATCCATGATGAACAAGTGCACCTTCGACTCAGCGCCGGCGATCACCGCCACGGCTTCGCCGAAGTCAACCTGCGCCTCGCCCGCAGCGTGGCTCAGCGGGATAAACATCTCCCGGCTACTCAGCTTGGCTGCCCGCACGTAGTCCTTCACGATGGTGTAGCCGCCGGTGTAGTCATGCTCGCTGCGCAGCCGCTCGAAGATGCGCTTGGCCGTGTGCCGCTGCTTGCGTGGCTGGCCCTTGTCCTCTTCCAGAATGGCGTCGATCACGCCCTGCCATGGTCCCAGCTTCGGCCGCCGCACCGGCTTCTGCCGTTGATAGCCCGGCGGCGCTGAGTACGCCAGCATCTTCCGCACCGTCTTGCGCGCCAGACCGAACTCCCTGGCCACCTGCCGCTGACTCCAGCCCTCCACGCGAACTGCCCGTCGAACCCTCGCATACAGCTCCACCGTGTACATCCCTCCGGTGTTCCATGGACAACACCGCTCCCAGCGGTGCCGAACCTTCTTCGTCACCCCTGAAGTCCTGGTTGTCTACGGAACTTGAAATCTGGCGGTGGTCTACTTTTACTCCGCCACGTCACACCGCTCGCACGGCGCAACGTGGTCTATTTTTGCTCCGGCGCCTACACACAGCTACAAAATCGACACCGTTCAAATCGGTGAATCCTGCCTCGAGGCAGCTTATTCCCGCCGCACATGCGGAATGCATCGACGCCTCATCATTCCCAGTCCTGAGACTTATCGGCTGGGCTCCTGCTTCGCCTTATGCTGTGATCGTCTCGTGCAGCGATCTAAGAAATGCGAGGCCATCCCAAGCAATCTGGCTTGGCTCATCTGCCAAATCACGCCAGATCGAAGCTGCCGCGGCGAGGTCGCCTAGCGCAAATCCGAAACTCTCGATGGTGAGCCAGCCATCATATTGGATTGCTCGGAGCGCACGGAACACCTGATTCCAATTGACGTGCCCCGATCCTGGTATTCCTCGGTCGTTTTCGCAAGTATGGACGTGCTTCACATAGCGGCCGGCTGTTACCAGTGAAGCTCCAAGTTCCTTCTCTTCGATGTTTGCGTGAAAGGAATCCCAGAGGATGCCGATCCTGGGATGTGCAATTTCCTCACAAAGAATGTGCGCATCCTCCGTGGTGTTGAGGAAAAATGTCTCAAATCGATTCAACGGTTCGATGCAGAAGTCGACGGTGCAGCTCTCCAGAACCGGCCCAAGCTGACGGAATCCGTCAATGGCCCATTTCCATTCTTCTTCAGTTCTTCTGCGTCCAGGGATGTACCCTACTGGGCAATAAAGCGGGCCCGCAATAATCTTTGCACCGGCTTCGGCTGCCAGTCGGATACATTCCGAGAGGTGACTCACCGTTTTGGCGCGAATCGAGCTGTCCTCAGAGATTATGCTCAAGCCGCGCGGCAAAACAGAGCAAACCGTGCAGAGCAGATCGTTCTCCGTTATTGCACGACGAATCGCCAAAGCGTCAAAGTCTTTAGGCCGAATCAGCGGGGCTTCGATGCCATCGAAACCATGCGCTTTAACCTCAGGCAGTACGTGAAAATCATCCGGCCCAAAGTGAGCCGACCAAAGAAAGGTATTCACTCCAAACCGCATTTCAGCTTTTCTCCATAGATGGCGTCTTCGGTGAATAGCCGGCAGCTGGCGGTCCGGCTACTGCGGCGCGGCTTCCCAACCGAACCTGCATGAACTGCGCATGCGCCGTCTGATTCCCCAAGGCCACCGC
>JASHQK010000450.1 GCA_030039195.1 Candidatus Sulfotelmatobacter sp. | reverse complement strand
GCGGCTGCGCACTCCGAGCATTTTTCAGTGATCGGAATGCCGTAAGGAACATTCATGTCGGTCTCCGCGAGAGAAAGTGCTTGAGCTCGCGCCTCCGCGCAGGAGCATGCGAAAGAGGAGCTGTTGGCGAAATGACGGGACTTCGAGAGCTGGGCACGAGCATGAGCGCGAGTATCGGAATGCGAACTCATCGCCGCGGCTAACAACTCCCACCCGGCCGTTGGCTCTTCCTCCTGCTCCCACTCCATATACCGGGCGAACAAATACAAGGAATCGGTCATTCCCGGATGAGGAATAGAAGAAGTCTCATTCTGGGGACCTCTGCGCTCAGCTGGCTCGGCGATTCCGGTCAACGGAGATTCGTTCCATGCTGGGACGGAACCCTCGATGTGCACGCAAGGTTGACGGCACCACTTCTGCGTGCTCAGCGGCGCGGTGTGAGCAGATCGCTGGATGACATCCGTTCTTAAGACGGCATTTCTATTGACAGACAACAGCATCACAACACCCGGGTTCCGGATCGGAATGAGTGCGAATGGAAATTCCGGAAACGCCCCAACTTCAGCCCCGGGCCAAGAAAATGCTCTGACCCGAGACCAAGTTAGTTTGACAAGAGCAACCGCTGTTCCATTTGCGAACCAGATCGGGGAGGGAAAACTTCCGTGTTTGGAACAAGTTCCGGAACAGAAAATGGCGATCACTGCTGCGTTAGCGCCGAAAAGTCGGCACTTGCCGAACAGAAGTCAGCGGCTGGCTAAAATGGACCGCTTACAACGGGCGAAGAGAGAGTTGCCCGGCTATCTTTCCCGATCGGAGGAAGAACTGTAATCGTCGCGGGTGATTCGTAGCCGCCGTATCTTGGATTGGAGCGTCGTGCGCTTCAGTCCCAGTCTTTGGGCAGCGCCGCTGGGACCGGAAATGATGCCTCGGGTTTCGCGGAGCACGCGGACGATGTGCTCGCGCTCAGCGCCGACCAGCGTGTCGTCGGAGGGAGCCTCGCCGCTGGCATGGCTGCTGAGTTCGACAAGTGGAACATGCAGCGCCGGCCCCGGGCTGAGAATCACGGACCGCTCCATCAGGTTTTCGAGCTCGCGAACGTTGCCGGGCCAGGACCACTTGGTCAGCGCGGACATCGTCTGCTTTGGGATTGATTCGATGTGCCGGTCCATGCGTCGCGCGAATTTGCCGACAAAGTAGCGGACCAGCAGGGGAATGTCTTCCCGTCGCTCGCGCAAAGGCGGAACGCGGATGGGAAAGACATTGAGGCGATAGAAAAGGTCGTTGCGGAACTGGCGCTCGGCAACACTGCGCGCCAAGTCGCGGTTGGTTGCAGCCACCAGGCGCAGGTTGACCCGGATGGTGCGCGTGCTGCCCAGACGCTCGAATTCATGATCCTGCAGCACCCGTAAGAGTTTGGGCTGAAGTTCGAGGGGAATTTCGCCGACTTCGTCGAGAAACACCGTGCCGCCATCGGCGTGTTCGAGCCTCCCGATCTTCTGACTCACGGCGCCGGTGAAGGCTCCCTTTTCGTGCCCGAATAACTCGCTCTCCAGCAAGCCGGTCGGAATGGCGGCGCAATTCACCTTGACAAAGTTGCAGTCGTTGCGGCGGCTCATGCGGTGAATGGCATGGGCAATCAATTCCTTGCCGGTGCCGGTTTCGCCGAGAATCAGAACCGTGGCATCACTGACAGCGACGGTTGCCACCTGATCGAGTACTTTCTTGAGAGCCGGGCTTTCGCCGATGATCTCGGCGAACTGGCCCGGCGAGCGGCTCTCCTCCTCCAGGTACTTCCTTTCTTCGTTCAGCCGCTGTTTGAGAGCGTCGATTTCGGCTGCCGCGCGGCTGTTTTCCAGAGCTATGCCAAGCTGGGCTGCAACCTGGTTAAGCAGGCTCAAGTCATCGGGGTGAAAGGCGTTCTTGCGTGTACTGCCCAGAACCAGAACACCCAGCGAACGATGTGGACGCAGCAGCGGAACACAACATAATGACTGCAGGCCCTCGTCGAGGAATCGTTGCGCGATTTCCGCATCGAAGGCCTGTATTTGCTCTTTGGAAAAAATCATGGGCAAGCGTGCTTCCAGAGAGCGAGCTCCTGGACTATTGCTGGAGCTGATCTGAACCTGCGAGGTGAGTCCCTTGCCCAGGGGGAAATCCTCCGCTTGTCGAACCAAAAGGTCGGTGTTGACGTCATGCACCGAGAAACCGGCGTATTCCTGTCGCAACACACGGCGAATGCGCGCGGAAATCCGGGGGAAGACCTGCTGGATATTCCAATTCGACGAGAGAATTTCGCCCACATCGAGCAACATCTGCAGACGGTCCATCTGGTGCTTGACGTTCTTACTGAGGTGACTGACGGCGGCCTCCATCTGCTTCTGTTGCGTCACCTCGACCTCGATGACGCCGATTCGCTTGACACCTCCGCTGGCATCTTTGAGGGGGAAGTAATGTCCGATCCAGTAGATGGTTTCAGGTTTGCCGGGCAACGAACCTGACATCTGCACATCCAGCCGCGGCTTGCCGGTTGCGAGCACCCGCTGGAGTTCGGCCTCGACCGGATCCGCCAGTGGGCCGAGGATGTCACGGATGAGCTTGCCTGCATGTTCCTCAGGAGCACAGCCGTTTTTTTGCGCCAGCGCCTGGTTGACGGCCACATAGCGGAACTCCCCCTCCACGATTTCCACGATGCAAAACCCGAGGGTAGAAGAATCGAAGTAGGCGCCGAGAAGCGAATCGATCTCCGCAGTGTCACCTTCGGGGATAAAGGAGGAGGCCGGAGTAACGAACTCAGGAAACATAACCGGTGACCTCCCTATGCGAAATGGCCCCACAACGCGAAATGATTTCCAAGTTGGTTCCCTGGGGATGTGCTTTGTAACGGGTGGAGTATGCCGGACCAGCTACTCGCGGAATCAGCCAGGAAGCAGGAGATGGAAAATGATTGCGAAGCTGGCGAAGACACACTCGATCAGCCACGCTGAACAGCGAGACTCGGCCAGAGTCATCAACAGCTACTGCGCCCCGGGCGCACACAAATGAGGGCTCCCATGGCCGCGTCCCCGTAAAGGCGGCCAAGCGACGAAACGGCGGCATTATAGCCCGATATTGGTGCAATGCAACGCCTTTCTTCATCCTGATACGCTTTCGGGAATTGGCGTCGCGACTTTCCGCAAACTTGATCCCAAGTGGCTGATATTCCGTCTACTTACACGGCGGCATGCCGAGTCTCTGCCGCACTTAGCCGGGGTGGTTCTATACTTTGTAAGTGGCCAGAGGATGGGAAAGTAAGTCAATCGAGGCTCAGCAATCGGAAGCAGCCGAGAAATCCACCCAGGCGCGAATCAGGATGAGCCGGGAGGAAGCAGCACGATTTCGTGAGAAAGAAAGTTTGCGTCTCGCACGACAGAGGATTCTCGAACAGATGGAAGCGAGCACCAATCCGAGACATCGGAAGTTACTCGAAACGTCGCTCGCGGAATTGGACGAACGCCTGCGCAAGCCGGAATAAATCTGACCTCGGACCGCTCACCTCAGACCGTCGCTTCCGAAACCTATCCTAAGGGAACTCTGATCAAGCTCCTCATCGGCGGAAGCCGCTTCTCAAAGCGCTGATTCTACGGACGACCTTGAAGGCTGTCTTTTTCAAAACGTAACTTAATCAGAGTTTCCCCAGGGTTCGGACCGGCGGCCGAGGTCCGGTCTCGTGACCCCTGCCGTATAATGACTCCCGTATGACAGCCTACGTGTACGTTTCGCTGAAGAAGAGCGTCCTCGATCCCCAAGGCAAAACCATTCAGGGCGCCCTCAAGAAGATGGGTTATCGGGGCTTGGAAAACGTCCGTCAGGGCAAGTTTTTCGAACTTACCCTCGATGGCGGACTCGCGCGCGACGAGGCCCAGGCGGAAATCGAGCGCATCGCACGCGAAGTGTTGACCAACCCTGTAATCGAAGAGTTCCGCTTCTCTTTCGCCGAATAATTCCCGGCAGGGTCACGGCCGGGGTTCTCGAGGTTTCTTCATGTGCGGCATTGTCGGATATGTGGGAAAGAAAAGTGTCGTGCCCATCATCCTCGATGGGCTGAGGCGGCTGGAGTATCGCGGATATGATTCCGCCGGAATCGCGGTGGGAGGCAACAGCGATGGCTTGCAGATTCGTCGTGCCGAAGGCAAGCTGTACAACCTGGAAGAAGCAATCCGTGAAAAGCCGCTGCACGGCAGCTACGGCATTGGACACACGCGCTGGGCGACGCACGGCCGTCCGACGGAGGAAAACGCGCATCCCCACCGCGACTGCACGGGGAGGATCGTGGTCGTACATAACGGAATCGTCGAGAACTATCTCAGCCTGAAAAAGAAGCTCATCGAAGAAGGACACAAGTTCACGACCGAAACCGACACCGAGATCATCGCGCACCTGGTAGAGAAGTATTCGCAGCCGAACAACGGCCGCCGGCCCTCGCTGGAAGATGCAGTACGCCAGACGGTGAAACAGCTCAGCGGAGTGTTTGCGTTAGCCGTGATCTCGGCTGATGACCCTAACAAAGTTGTCGCCGCTCGCAATGGGCCGCCTGCCGTCATCGGTCTGGGCAATGACGAGTATTTCGTTGCCTCCGACGTGCCCGCGATTCTTCATCACACCCGCGACATCTTCTTTCTCGCCGATGGCGATCTGGCCGTGGTCACACCCGACGGAGTGCAGCTCTCCGATTTCGACGGACGCCCGATTCAGCGCCAGGTGCAGCACGTGACTTGGGATCCGATCATGGCGGAGAAGGGCGGCTTTAAGCACTTCATGCTCAAAGAAATTTATGAGCAGCCGCGCGCCGTCCGCGACACGACGCTGGGCCGCGTTTCGCAGGACACGGGTCACATTTTTCTGAATGAGATGGACATCACGGAAGCAGAATTTCGCGCCGCCGACAAGATCAACATCATCGCCTGCGGAACCAGCTGGCACGCCGGGCTCGCCGGCAAGTTCATGATCGAAACCCTGGCGCGCATGCCGGTCGAGGTCGATTATGCGAGCGAGTGGCGCTATCGCAATCCGATTCTCGATCCGAACACGGTCACGGTCGTGATTTCACAGTCGGGCGAAACCGCCGATACCATCGCCGCGCAGCGCGAAGCGAAATCGCGTGGATCGAAGACTCTGGCGATCTGCAACGTGGTCGGATCGATGATCACGCGCGAGGCCGCTGGCACGATCTACACGCACGCCGGACCGGAGATCGGCGTGGCTTCGACCAAAGCGTTCACCGCGCAGCTTACGGCTCTATACATTCTCGCCATGTATCTGGCGCAGGTGCGCGGCGTCGTGAGCTCCGAGCAGGCCTGCTCCGAAATGCTGGAACTGACGCGCATTCCCGCCAAGCTTGAGACAATCCTTACGCATGACGATGCCTGCGACGAATTGGCGAAGCATTATCAGAAAGTTCACGATTTTCTTTTCCTCGGCCGTGGCATTCACTACCCCATTGCCCTCGAAGGCGCACTGAAGCTGAAAGAAATCTCCTACATTCACGCCGAAGGATATCCCGCCGGCGAGATGAAGCACGGACCCAACGCTCTCATCGATGAGAACCTGCCCGTCGTCGTCATCGCGACGCGCGACGTCAATAATCCCGGCTCCATGCTGCGCTACGAAAAGACGATTTCGAACCTGAAGGAAGTCAAAGCGCGATCGGGAGTCGTCATCGCGCTGGCAACGGAAGGCGATCAGGAGATCGTCGAGGCCGCCGATCACGTCCTGCACATCCCGCCTGCCCCAGACGAATTGTCGCCGATCCTGGAAATTGTTCCGTTGCAATTGCTCGCGTATCACATTGCGGTACGCCGCGGCTGCGACGTGGATCAGCCTCGTAATCTGGCGAAATCGGTCACCGTGGAGTAGATCGTTCTACCAGTCTCTATTTCGGCTCTGTCATCCTGAGGCCCGCGTTCTGTGCAGGCTGAGGGACCTATGTCTTCCGGAACGGCGCCGGGGCTGTTAGCAGGATGCAGAGGTCCTTCGCCGCAAACAGAGCGGGCTCAGGATGACAACAATCGCTTTTCTAGACTTCCACCAGTTTGAGATCCGTATGCCGGAAATCCTTCCCTTTGCACAGCAGCGGTTCATCCACATCTTTGGCAAGCGCGTAAGCGAAGCAGTCTCCAAAGTTCAATCCGGCCTTGTGGCGCCCCTTGCCGAAGTCGCGGTAGGCGGCTCGCGCGATTTCCGCCTGTCGAGGCGTGACCGCCTCGACTGCAACCCCGGATACGCGAAAGAAATCATCGAAGCGACGGGTGGCGATCGCGTCTCCGCCGCTTTCAATAACGGCCGCAGCCTCGACGTAATTGGCGGCCGAGATGCGCTTCACTCCCGCTGAAGTAATCGCAACTGCGAACTCAGGCGCATCCGGCTCGGCGCGCAATATGGCTACAACAGCAGATGAGTCAACGATCACTTGGGCAGGCCCTTCTCGTTATAGAGCAGGTCGTTAACGCTCATGGATTTGTAAGGCTCCTTCAGCCGGGCGGCGCACTCCCTCCCAATTTCAAGGATCCGCTCCGTCATGTCCTTCTTTGACTTCCCTTGAACGCGCTCCAGTCGTTCGCGGATCGCCTCATTGACGGCCGCCGTCATGCTTTCGCCGGTCAGTCGCGCCAATTCCTTTGCCATGCGGTGCGTCTTTTCGTCTTTAATATTCAGGCTCATTTTCTACCATTCTACCATCATTATCTACCATTCTGCCACTCACCGATCCCAGCGTGCGTTCAGAGCCCGTTCCCAAGGTGCGCTTCAGTTTCCAGAGGAGTATCGCCAGCAGCACGATCGCCGCAACCCACACCGCAAACGCCGTATGCACCACCCAGTTCGGTGCCGCGCCGACTCGCCGCAACAAAAACGGCAGAAAATTCCACGTCGTGATGTGAACGTAGTCCCACGGATCCTGGCCCATGGCTTCGGTGTTCAATCCCCAGGCCTGCATCTTGCCCAACGCGAACGCAACGATATTCTTGAAGCGCAGCGCGATGATGAACATGGGATGCCCCATGTTCTCCGACTGATAAATTTCCAGCGGCAGCCAGAATGCAAGCGACGCAATCTGGATCACGAAGCTCACGACAACCAGAGCCCATCCGCCGCGCCACACAAACTTGCTCAAACTCTCGCGATAGCGCAGCAGCAATGGCACCGCCAGAAGCGCAACAAATTCGACCGGTGTTGCGACATACCGATCGCCCCAGGAAAAATCTCCCGCCCAATACGCGTAGCGGGCATAGAAACTCGTATATGCGAGCAGCATGAAAATTGCCGCGATCGCGTATGCCCGAACTTCGCGCTCCAGCCTGGGCCACAACAGCACCAGCAGCCCGATCGCCAGCACGAGCAACGGATCAAAGAGAAAGATCGACTTCTCTGGCTTGAACAGCGCTCCGAGAAAGCCTTCGTAAAACGGCGTGCTCCAGGGAAAATTCACCGGGAGCGTCGGGTCCTGCAGCCGCTGCTCTCGCGCGAATATCGGAAGATAGGTTCCCGTCCACGAGCCGAACCGATAGAAGCTGTACGCGCGCTCGGCCAGCACAAACACGAAATAAGTTGGCGCAGCAACTTTGACATATTCCCAGGCATGCTGGCCCATCGCTCTTAGACCTGCAGACCGGCGCTCGCCCATGGCGGACTCGGCGTCCGCTTGCAACCACAGCGCAAGCAAAAGAAAGAATCCGACGGCGGCGATATCCAACACCGCCGTGATCCTCGTCAGCAGATTCAATCCGAGTGCCGCCGATCCAGACAGGAGCGCGCGCCGGTTTCCGCTCCGCAACCACTCATGCTGATACGAAAACCCGGCGAGCGTCAGCAGCATGAGATAGTTGTTCTCCTGCATGTTCTGCGTGTAATGCAGGTGGGTCGTGCAGAACATCAGAGCCAGCACGCCGAACACAGACTCCCTCACTCCGAATCGCAGTTGACGCAGAAAGCGGAACGCGATCCACGCCGTCAGTACGCTGATCAAAATGCTCGTGCTGTAGCCGACGACAATGCTGCGGATCGCGGGATCATCCTGATAGTCGGAAAAGATGCGCCAACGTGAGATCCACGTGCCGACCAGGTCGGCCGGGAACATGAGCAGCGACTGCCCGATGCCATACCAGCTATAGAGTCGCCCTCCACGGCCGTGCAGGCCGAACTCTGGATATTCGTTGGGAAATACCTGCGGCTCGGAAGTCCACAACCAGTGCGTGGTTTGCAGCCGATGCGCGGTGTCGGCACTGCCCAGTTCGCCCGATTGAACCGCAAACGCAAGCAGTCCTGCGACAAGACACAGCAGAAAAACCGGATCGCGCAGCCAGCGTCCGAAGGGTGAAGTCATTGTGGCGATGGTAATACAGAACCCACGTCGGACCTCAGACTCCGGACCTCAGACCAATATCTAAAACCCAATCGGAGGATCCCGGCGTTTGGGCGCAAATTTCAATTTCGTTTTTCTCCCTGGGCGTCATCCCGAAGGCCCGCGCCTTTTACCAGCGGGCCGAGGGATCTCGCGAGGATCGCCTCAGTTCCACGCGAGGTCCCTCGCTCCGCCTGAAAGACGGCCGCGCTCGGGATGACGCCATTGCTCGGGTCTGTTCCTTTCTAACCGCCCCACCACCGATCCGTATTGGATCGAACCCCAAGCTTTGCGCTGCGGTATGCTGTATCGGGGAATTTCATGGCTTATTGTTCCGCCTGCGGCGCCGAACTCACGGGCACGGTGCGCTTTTGCTCGAACTGCGGGCGCCCGGCGACTAATACCCCGACTTCAAATCCCGACGATGTTCCTACCATCGACTTCGCCACGGCGACCTCGTCCGAGCCGCCGCGAGCATCCGGGTCTTCGCGATCGTCGCGGAGCTCATCTCCCTCCAGTTCTGGCGCCGTCGAATTCCTGATTAGCGAAGGCCGCTTCCTTCCCGGGCGCCTGATTGCCGGCCGCTATCGCATCATCGCCTTGCTGGGAAAAGGCGGCATGGGCGAGGTCTATCGCGCCGACGATCTCACGCTCGGCCAGGCAGTCGCAATCAAATTCCTGCCCGATGAGGCCACGCGTGATGAAGGCATGCGCGACCGCTTTCGCAACGAAGTGCGCATCGCTCGCCGCGTTTCCCATCCCAATGTCTGCCGCGTGTATGACGTTGGCGAAGTCGACGGCCAGACCTTCTTCACCATGGAATACGTCGACGGCGAAGACCTGGCCTCCCTGCTGCGCCGCATTGGACGCCTCCCGCAAGATAAGGCGGTCGATATGGCCCGGCAGCTTTGCGCAGGACTCGCAGCCGCTCACGCCAAAGGCGTGCTTCATCGCGATCTGAAGCCCGCCAATATCATGCTCGACGGCCGCGGACAGGTCGTCATCACCGATTTCGGCCTGGCCGGAGTTGCCGATGATATTCGCGGACGCGAAATTCGCAGCGGGACTCCGGCTTACATGGCGCCCGAGCAACTCGAAGGCAAAGAAGTCAGCACGCGCAGCGATATTTACGCGCTGGGTCTCGTGCTCTACGAAATCTTCACGGGCAAGCGCGCCTTTGCCGAAACGCCGGTGGCCGTGCGCGGACGCGGCGACCACACGCCGAGCCGTCCTTCATCGGTGGTAAAGGATCTCGATCCGATCGTCGAGAAAGTCATTCTGCGCTGCCTCGAGACTGAGCCTTCAGCGCGGCCTGCAACTGCGCTCGCTGTCGCCGGCGCTTTGCCCGGAGGAGATCCTCTGGCGGCGGCGCTCGCCGCGGGCGAAACCCCTTCACCCCAGCTAGTCGCGGCTGCAGGAGAGGCCGAGCGCGTCTCTCCCCGCGTTGCGATAGCGGCGTTTGCCGCGGCAATCCTCGGCATGTTGCTGATCGCATACATGGCCCTGCGCGCGAGCGGCCTCGAATTGATGCACCCGGCGCTGCCTCCAGAAGCCCTTGCAGTCAAGGCGCAGGAGATTATCAAGAGCGTTGGATATTCCGAACGGCCGGTCGACCAGGCAGCGCAGTTTTATTTTCAGACGGAGTTTACCGATTACGTCGCAACTCACGATTTACCTCACCCCAACTGGAAGCAGGTCTTTAGCCAGCAACCGCAGACGTTGGTTTACGCCTATCGTCAAAGTCCCGTGTACCTGGACCCGGATGGTTATCGAGGCGTCTCGATCACGCCCGGTGTCGTTGGGTTTAATGATCCACCAGCGATTCAGTCAGGGATGATCAACCTCATCCTCGACACCGACGGACGGCTCACTTATTTTCAAGCCATCCCCAACGAGTTCGAGACGAACCCTCCGCCGGCGGCTCCAGTTGACTGGAAGCCGCTTTTCGCAGCCGCAGGACTGGATCCAGCACAATTACAATCCGCCGATCCGGAGTGGCTATCACTCGCCGCGTCCGATACCCGTGCGGCCTGGATAGGCAAGTGGCCGGAATCGGGGCGTCCGCTGCGCGTGGAAGCCGCCGCGTTCCGTGGCAAGCCAGTCTATTTCCAATTGATCGGGCCCTGGACCACTCCAACCCGCATGCCGGTTTCGAACACAACCGCTGGTCAGCATGCCGGTCAGATCCTGGGAGCGGTCGTGCTGATTTTGCTGCTCAGCAGCGGGGCCTGGATTGCGCGCCGCAACTATCGCCGGGGCAGTAGTGACCCGCATGGCGCTCTGCAGTTGGCGGGCCTGGTTTTTGCAATTGAAATTGCAATCTGGGTCTGCCGCGATCACTTTACTCCTACGCAGAACACCCTGGGCCGCTTCGTGCTCGCGATGAGCACGGGACTTTTTGTTTCGGGCGCGACCTTCATTCTTTACCTCGCCCTCGAGCCTTATGTGCGCCGCCGCTGGCCGCAGGCCATTGTTTCCTGGAGCCGGCTGATGACCGGCCGCGTGCGCGATCCGCTGGTGGGGCGCGACGTCTTGTGGGGAGTGCTGCTCGGCGTTGTGTGGTCTGTCATCGTGGAAGTTGGCCTGCTGCTTCTTAGAAGGATCGGCGACACTCCGGACTTGCCCAGCACCAGTCTCCTGCTGGGAGGGCGGCAAGTCGCGGGCATTTGGCTGCTGAACGTCGTACAGTGCATCGTGGCGACGATAGAGTTCTTTTTCGTGCTCTTTCTGCTTCGGATGGTACTGCGCAACAAATGGCTAGCGGCTGCTGGATTTGTTGCGCTCTGGTCGGCCATGAATACGCTTCAGGGCCACCATCCCGAAATAATGCTGCCGGTGTGGCTGGCAGTGTTTTCCACTGCTGCATTTGCCATGACTCGTTTTGGACTCATTACCTTCGCCTTCGCGGTGTTCACTGCCAATGTTTTGCTCGGTCTTCCCTATACCCTCGATTTCTCGCTTTGGTATGCAGACAGCACTCTGTTAGTCCTTCTGAGCTTCGTCGCGATTGCGGCCTCGGGCTTCTACCATTCCCTCGGCGGCCAGACAATCTGGAAGCTGGAGATGGATTAAGCCGCCCTCCCCGGTTCCCATTGGCGACTCCGGTTATGGCGATGGAAACTTAACGCAACCTACCCCACCCCTGGCTCATCTAAACCTTGACAGTGATCCACTCAAGTCATATTATGTGGCTGAATTAAAAGCACTTGATTGCTAGTAATTCGCTACTGATAAAGGACTTATCAAGTTTAGGAGGCCAGTTTTATGGCAAAGATTATTGGAATTGACCTGGGAACCACCAACTCCTGCGTGGCAGTGATGGAAGGTGGCGAGCCCACGGTCATTGCAAACGAAGAGGGAGGACGGACCACTCCTTCGGTAGTCGGCTTCACCAAGACCGGCGAACGGCTGGTGGGCCAGGTGGCCAAGCGCCAGGCCATTACCAATCCGGAGAATACCGTCTACTCGATCAAGCGGTTTATGGGACGCCGCTACGACGAAGTCAGCGAAGAAATGAAGATGGTGCCTTTCAAGGTCGTGCGGGCCGGCGATCACGTTGGCGTTATGGCGCAGGGCAAGGAATACACCCCGCCCCAGATCTCGGCGATGATTCTGCAGAAGCTGAAGAAAGCCGCGGAAGATTATCTCGGCGAAAAGGTGAACGAAGCGGTTATCACCGTTCCCGCGTACTTCAACGATGCGCAGCGGCAGGCGACGAAAGATGCCGGTCAGATTGCCGGACTCGAAGTCAAGCGCATCATCAACGAGCCCACGGCGGCCGCGCTGGCTTACGGTCTCGACAAAGGCAAAGACGAGACGATTGCCGTCTATGACTTCGGCGGCGGCACCTTCGATATTTCGATTCTCGAAGTCGGCGAAGGCGTGATTGAGGTCAAAGCGACGAATGGCGATACGCACCTCGGCGGCGACAATATCGATCAGCGGCTGGTCGATTGGCTGATCGACGAATTCAAGAAAGACGAAGGCCTCGACCTCCGCGGCAAGGGCAACGAAATGGCCCTGCAGCGTCTGCGTGATGCGGCCGAGCGCGCCAAGATCGAGCTCTCGACCACCATGGAGACCGAAATCAATCTGCCCTTCATCACGGCGGATGCCAGCGGTCCCAAGCACCTGGTCAAGAAGCTCACCCGGGCGAAGTTCGAAGGCATGGTCGAAGACATCATTCAGCGTTCAGTCGGTCCGTGCAAACAGTGCATGAAAGATGCCGGCGTCGACACCTCGAAGATCAACGAGGTCGTGCTCGTCGGCGGACAGACCCGCATGCCGCGTATTCAGGCACTGGTAAAAGAGCTGTTCGGCAAGGAAGGCAACAAGAGCGTCAACCCGGACGAAGTCGTCGCCGTCGGCGCGGCCATCCAGGGCGGCGTGCTCAAGGGCGAAGTGAAAGACCTGCTTCTGCTCGACGTGACTCCGCTGACGCTCTCGATTGAAACGCTGGGCGGAGTATCGACGCCGATGATTCCGCGCAACACGACGATTCCGACCAAAAAGACGGAGACGTTCTCGACCGCAGCCGACAGCCAGACCTCGGTCGAAGTGCACGTGCTGCAGGGCGAGCGTCCCATGGCGGCGCAGAACCGCACGCTGGGCAAATTCCATTTGACGGGAATTCCGCCGGCGCCGCGCGGTGTTCCGCAGATCGAAGTGACCTTCGATATCGACGCCAACGGCATTCTGAACGTGACCGCGAAAGATATGGCCACGCAGAAGGATCAGAAGATCACGATTACGTCTTCTTCCGGTCTGTCGAAGGAAGAAGTCGAGCGTATGGCGAAAGAAGCCGACGCGCACTCGGCCGAAGACAAGGCGCAACGTGAGTCGATCGAAGCCAAGAATCAACTCGACTCGATGGTTTATCAGATCGAGAAGATGCTGCGGGAATCGGGCGACAAGATCTCTGGCTCCGATCGCGGCGATGTCGAAAACGCGCTCGCCGACGCGAAGAAGGCGCTCGAGTCCAACGACAAGGCGCAGATGGATCACGCGAGAGAGAACCTGACCAAGGCGTCGCACAAGCTGGCCGAACAGATGTACAAAGCGGCGCAGTCGCAGACTCCGCCTCCGGGCCCTGGCCCGAGCGCAGGCGCCGGTCCGCAACCGGGAGCCGATGGTGGCCAGAAGAACGACGAAGGCGTGATCGACGCCGAGTACGTGGACGTAGAAGACAAAAAGTGATCGCGTTTAGCGGGGCCCGTTCGGCGCTTCGCCTGTTGCGAAGCTGCTCAGGGCAGGCTAAGAACTGAGCCCCGCTGCGATCATCCTGAGCGAAGCGAAGGATCTAAAAAGAGCGTGCCACGGATCGGCACGGATTGCGGATCAGTATCCGTGAAAATTCGTACGGTCCGTGGGAGATTTTTTAGGGGGATAAGCAATTGCTGGATTTTCAGGTGAATGATCAAACATATTTCCTCGGCCTCGGAGACGAGGAGGGGGAATGGGAAGTCTTCGTCGCGAGCCCCAGCGGACCGCGGCGGATTCCGGTTTATGTCGACGCCGCACCGTTCGATGATGTGAAAGTGGTGGCGAAGCACCGCGAGAGTGTGAATTGAAGTGATGTTGTCATCCTGAGCGGAGTTGGAGTCACAACCCGAGCTTGTCATCCTGAGCGGAGCGAGTGGTTCGCGAAGCGATGCACGAGCGTAGTCGAAGGACCCCATGCCTGAACGTAGTGAGAGGAACACGTCAGGGAGTTTTCACGATGCTTTGGGCATTACAGTACGAATCCCTCGACGAGCCAGTGCCACGGTCAGTTTGCATGGGGTCCTTCGCTTTGCTCCGGATGACAAGCCTCT
>JASHQK010000040.1 GCA_030039195.1 Candidatus Sulfotelmatobacter sp. | reverse complement strand
AACACGATCCTGCAGACCATCGTCGAAAACAAAAAACGTGGGCGGGTCATGAGTTTCTATGCGATGTCGTTTCAGGGAGTCGCGCCGTTCGGCAGCTTGATCGCAGGCGCGGCCGCCAGCCGCATCGGCGCACCGCTGACGCTGATGATCGGCGGAGGAGTCTGCATTTGCGGCGGAGCGCTGTTCGCCCTGCAATTGCCGGCTTTGCGGCAGCTGATTCGTCCCATTTATGCGCGGATCGGCATCATTCCCGAGATTGCGGAGGGCATCAACGCAGCGTCCGTGCTGCAGCAGCCGCCGGAGGAGTGACGGGTTGATGGCACGCATGAATCCGTGCCTGATACGAATCACATTACGCGAACGCGCGGCGTCGAAAGTCCCACTTCTGGCGACAGCGGCCAGAGTGGGGCACCCCTTTTTATTTCGCCTCGCTGTCTCGCTTATTTTCCGGCTTGAAACACGCGATAGCTGTGCGGCGGCACCGTGACAGGAAACGCGATTGCCGGCAGCTCGCCTGGACGACGGGGATTGCGCGCTGCGCCGCCCGTCTCTTCCATCCATCCGCGGATTCTCGCTCCGCTGACGACATCCGTGAGCGGTGCGGCGTCGGTCGCCAGTATGGTCACGTTCGCAGGCTCATCGCGGAACGATTCCACAATCATCGCGCCATTGTCATAGGCAAGCAGACTCACCTTGGCTGGCCCTTCGATTCGCACCGGAAAATTGCCCATGACGTAGCTGCGAATCGCGTCCAGAGTCGCGTCGGGGATGAGATACAAATCCGCAAAATTTTCCGGGATCGTCATGACATAGAGCTTGCCGCGTCCATACTCATTCATCAGCAACATGGGAAACCCGTTGTTATCGGCAATGCCACGGACTACTGGCCACGCATCATTCGTGAGGAATCGGAGCTGTGGAATGAGAATGGGCGCAGCACTTCTTCCAATGTCTGTGCCAGAACCCGAGCCGAAGGCTCCGACAAAGCTGGTGACTGCAACTTTGTGATCGGTATAGCGAATCTCATCGAGGTCCTCCGCACCTTTGCCTTGGAGCGCGTGCCACAAGCCAGAGGTCATGATCACGGTCTTGCCAGCCATGAGCTGCTGCTTGATTTCGCGGATCAGATTGGGATCGAATGCCGCGCCTTCGGTCAGCAAGATCACATCGGCCTTCGAAGGAAACGTGGGATAAAGCTCGATGGGAATGCCGATCATTCCCAGGAAGTTGTGCAGGAAGTCCTCGCCGACGGCATGCGGTGGACGATAACTCGCGATTCCAATCGGATTGCCCAGCTTGCCCACGAAGGGCTTGACCTGATCCAGCGCTTCTCCGGCGACGCTGGCGAAGATCGGGTCGCCCTTGGCACGCGCTGAAAGTCTCTGCCAGTTCAGAGCCGGAGCCGCATTGGCCCAGGAACGGTCGCCAGGCGCGGCCTTCTGCAGGAGCAACCCGTAGTTGAACAGCGTCATCTCGCGGGCTTTGGCGAAAACTGTCAGCCAGAGCTGTTCCGCGTAGCGGTCGATGTAGCGAATGGAAAAGGTGTCGACCCATCCGCCGCCGTTGCGTCCCGGCGCGACTTCGTCGAAGTAGCGCATGATCTCGTAGCTCTCGTATTGCTGCAGGTTCTGATCGGTGTCGGCGGGATCGCGCGTTTCCGTGCCGGTATAGATTTGGTCGAAAATCTTCGGCTGCTCGGCCAGATCGTAGCCATTGCCCTGAAAGTGTTCGTACCAGTTCGGATACTTGACGATGATCTTCACTTTCGGGTTCACGGCTTTGGCGGCACCAACCACGAGGTCGCGGGAAACTTCGTCCATGGTCTTGACGCGGAAATTGGTCCAGCTCTGATTTCCTTTCGCTTCGATATCAGAAGGCTTTTTCGTATTGGCAAAGAAAAAATCGTCGAGGATGATTTCGTCGAATAGCTTTGCCGTCATCTCGGACACATGCTTGACGTACGCTCGATCCTCGGGCTTGGTGTAGGTGAACGAGACGAACTGGCCGTTGTCGTCGTCGGAAAAGCAGATTGCGCCGGAAACCTCAACGCCCTGATCGGCGAAAAACTTTTTCAGATCAGCGACGAGAGAGGGGTCGGCCAGTTGGCGGCTGCGATACGTTTCCAGATAAACCTTGTCGACGTGCAATTGGCTGCGAATCGTCGCCCAGGAAGATCCCAGCCACTGGCGATCTTTCATCTTGATCGTGATTCCGACGGGAATGTAGACCACGGTCTTGAAAATCCTCTGATTTTGCTGAGCGGGAGCGGGAACTGCAAAGAACACGCAAAGGAATGCGAGAACGGAGAGCTGAATAGAAAATCGATTTTTCACTGATGCTCCTTGACAATGGCAGGAGCATTATAGGACGAACCGCGCAAGCGCGAGTTTCAGAAATCTAGGCTTCTTTCTCTTCGTCGGCGATCCCAATCTTCGACAGACGATAGCGCAGCGCGTTGCGCGACAATCCCAGCAGGCGGGCGGCCTGGCTCTTGTTTCCGTTGGCGCGACGCAGCGCTTCCTTCACCATGTCGTCTTCCCACTGCTCGAGCGTCAGGCCCTCGGGGAGGAACCCATCGCCCGCCGCGGCCGCCTTCGACGGCCGGGCATCGATGTGAATGTCGGCCGGCTCGAGCACATTTCCCTTGGCCAGCGCGCACGCCCGCTCGACAATGTTCTGCAGCTCGCGCACATTTCCCGGCCAGTGATAATTGACCAGAGTTTGCATGGCCTGGGGCGAAATGCTTTCCACCGTTTTGCCGGAATCTCCAGCAAAGCGCGAAATGAACAGGTTGACCAGGTCCGGGATATCTTCTTTGCGTTCCCGCAGCGGCGCGATATCGATGGGCACAACGTTGAGGCGATAGTAAAGATCTTCGCGGAACGTTCCCTCTTCCAGCGCGGCCCGCAAGTCGCGATTGGTGGCCGCAATCAGCCGCACATCGACTTTTATCGTTTTGGTTCCGCCTAGCCGTTCGAATTCGCGCTCCTGCAGCACACGCAGCAACTTGACCTGGATCGCGGGTGGCACATCGCCGATCTCATCGAGAAAGAGTGTTCCCTTGTCGGCCAATTCGAATTTGCCGGGCTTGCTCGCCGCGGCACCCGTGAATGCGCCTTTCTCGTAGCCAAACAATTCGCTCTCCAGAAGATTTTCCGGGATGGCGGTGCTGTTAATTTTCAGGAATGGCCCGCGTGCGCGCCTGGATTTCTCGTGAATCGCCCGCGCGATCAGGTCTTTGCCGACACCGCTCTCACCGCCCAGCAGCACTGTCGAATTGGTCGGCGCCACGCGCTCGACCGTCGCCAGGACCTCCTGCATCTTCGGGCTGCGCGCGACAATGTTCGGATGCGAATACCTCTTGCCCAGAGCTTCACGTAACGAGCGGTTCTCTTCCCGCAGATCGCGAACGTCCAGTTCCTTATGAATGACCAGCCGCATTTCACTGAGCGAGAACGGCTTTAACACGTAGTCGCTGGCGCCGGCCTTCATCGCCTCGACCGCGGTTTCGACGGAACCGAACGCGGTCATCACCACGACGGGTAATGCCGCGTTCTGACGTTTGACTGCCTGCAGAAATTCCAGACCATCCATGCCAGGAAGCTTGAGATCGGTCACGACCAGATCGATTGAGTTTTCGCGCAGCAGCTTGAGGCCGGTCTCGGCGTCGCCGGCAGAAAAAGTTGAAAATCCGTCCTCGCCGAGATTGAGTTCCAGCAGGCGGCGCATTTTCGCTTCGTCTTCGACAATGAGAATGGCTGGCATTTTCAGTCTTCAGATCTTTGCCGTAGCTTCTCTTTCGCCCCTTCGGGGCTCGCTCATTTCCCGCAAAGCACCCACGGCTTGCGCCGTGGGCTGAGTTCTTGCGCCGCTTTCGCGGCTAAGGGCCGACGGAAGTGGAATCGTCACGAGATCACCAGGTGGGCGGATTTTTTCGCGCCGACTCCTTCAGCGGCCGTCGGAAAGAACAGGACGAAGCGCGCTCCTGTTCCCTGCCCGCCACTTGCGTCCTCTACGCGGATAGACCCATGATGCCCATCCATGATCTTCGACACAATGGAAAGTCCCAAGCCTACACCGGTTTTCTTGGTGGTCACAAACGGATTAAAAATCTGCTCCAGCAATTCGAGGGGAACTCCTGGGCCCGTGTCTTCGATTCGCACTTCAACTCCATCGCTTCCATTCGCGTTTGCGGTTGAGACTCTTACCCGCAACACGCCGCCGGTTGCGCTCATCGCATCGAAGGCGTTCTGAACGATATTGACGAAAGCCTGCTCGCACAAGCCCTCATCGACAGCCACCAGGGGCAGATCTGCAGCATAATCTTTATCAATTCGCATCGGCTGCCCCCTCCACAAAGTCGCAACATCGTGGAGCGCACGATCGAGAATGGTTGTGATATCTTGCGCCGCGAGATCGGCATGAAGCGGACGCGCGAAATCCAGAAAGCGTGTCACCAGAGAACTCAAGCGGTTCGTCTCGCTCGAAATGTAACCCGCCAATTCGATCGCCAGCGGACTCGAATCTTTCAATTTTTGGCTCAGCATCTCCGCCGATCCTTTGATCACTCCCAAGGGATTGCGGATTTCATGCGCCAGCCCAGCGGAAAGCTGTCCGAGAGCGGCCAGCCGTTCCGATCGCCGCGCTTCAGCCTGGGCCTGCTCCAGACGGCGATTCGTTTCCGCCAGAGTTTCGGCCAATTCCTGATAGCGCTGCGTCTGCCGCTTGCTCTCGACTACAAAGCGATTCACAACCATCGCGGCGAGGAAGAAAAACAGAATACGGATGGCCAGAAGCTCGTAGCTTTCGGCGCCGATTTCAAATTCCCGGAGTTCGGGATGGAGGGCGGGATAAAGATAGGAAGCGTATGTAGCTGAGGCCAGTGTAGTCCAAAGCAGGGTGCCCCAGGATCCAAAGTATTCCGCCGCAGTGATGAGCGGCAGATAGTAAATCGGGTAATAGACGCTGTTGATGCTGGGCTCATAGACCGAGGTGGTGTGGTCAATCAGCAGCATCGCCAAGCCGATCTTTATGAGCACGACGTAGGAGGGTCCGCGCCGTGGGAGCCTCGACACCAGCCAATTTTCACTCAGCTGCAGAACGCCAAAAGCGACCAGGATGAGTTGCTTATGGGGCTCTGTCCGCGGGGGCAGAACAGCAAGCACCACGAGAAACATCAGCCACAGAGCATCCATCCAGTTGATCGTGGGACGCTTCGCTTCGATCATTGATCCCATCTCAGAGGGTTCCGGCAATCGCGAACCCGAGGAGTTGCGGCGGTGAAACTTTCCGGCAAAAAAAGACCGCCGGAAGAAGTTGCCCGGCGATCGTTTTTCTGCTGATCCGGTTCGCGGGTGCATCTCCTGCGAACCTATCACATCCCGCTGAACCAAGTCAGCGCCGACCACTCATTCTCAGTGTTTCTTCGGAGGCTCCGGCCGCGACTCCTGCTTCGGTTGAGACTGCGGTTTGCTTTGCGGAGCCGGGGACGGCTTTTGTTGCTGCCACTGATTGAACTTCTGTGCCTGCTGTTGCTCCTCTTCCGGACTGCGTTGCTGCACGGGCGGAGCAGGGCGCACCAGCGGATGCGTTGCTTGCGTTTCAGGCTGCTGTTGCGACGGACGGAAGCCCTGGTTCGCGGGTTGCGCATTCCCGTTCTCTTGCGGCTGCACATTCCGTTCTTCCGGAGTCGCTTGCGGCTCAGGGTTTCCCTGCGCTTCGTACGTTCGCGGCTGCGCATTCGGCTGCACCTTTACCTGTGCGTTGCCATTGCCCGGCTGGCTGAAGGGACGGAAGCCTTGCTGATTCTGCCGTCCGGGATTCATCTGCGCCGGCTGAGTCGAACCCGCAGGACGAACAAGCGCCTGTTGATTGAGATGTCCTCCCGCCTGTGCCTGTCGCTGTTCAATCGACGGCGGCGGAGGCGGAGGCGTCCTCACCGCAACGACGGGCCGGCTGATTATCGCCGCCGGGGGCTTCGCCGAAACCGGGCGTCCCGCGCCGATCACGCTGGCTCTCACGGGTTCGGCGGCTACCACGTGGCTGACCGGGGCAGACGCGATCTCGCGCGCATCGACACGCATCATGTTCTGGGCCGCTGGACGCGCATTCACAAAAGCATCATGCGATACCACCGTCACTCCATTCGTGACGTGCTGGTTCACGTAGGTGATGTTGTTGACAGTGGTGCTCCGGTTGACGACGACCGTGTTGTAGACGTTGGTCACGCGCGTTACGGTCACACTTGTATTCGTGATGTTGACGTTATTCACATAGGCGCGGCTCACGTGATAGGCGGGAAGATACACTTCGCCGGGCGCCAGCGGAAACCATCCCACACCGACTCCGACCGCGAAGTGAAATCCCGGCCCGCCGCCAACGAACGCGACCAGCGCGGGAGCCCACACCGGCCGCACGACCGCCGGTCCCGGCACCCAGAACCACCCGCTGTTGACGTAGGCCCACCGTCCGTAGTGGAAAGGAGCGAATCCCCAAGGCTCGTTCTCAACCCAGGTCCATCCCCAGGGGCCGACCCATATCCAATGGCCGAAGCGATAGGGAGCCCATCCCACCGCGACCATGGCGGGTTGCCAGCACTCACCGTATCCCGGCACATAGCTCCAGGTACCGCTGTCGTCGAGGTCTTCATATCCCGTCATCTCCCGGGAAACGTAATTCGCCGAATCGGCTTCGTCTTCGCGCGCGTCGCGATCGAATGCCCAGTTATCGAAGTCATCCTGCGCTGGCACTTGCTCCAGGTCGTAATCGAGATGATCGCTGCCGGCGAAAGTAGCGGATTGGCCGGCGATCACGCTATAGGTAAACCCTCCGCCCGTGACCCGGCCGCGTCCATGCCACACGGTCGCGATGGTCTGCGAACCGTCCTGGCTGACATCTACGCGATATTCGCCGGGCTGCAGCAGAGAAAACGCGAGATTCGGCGTATCGATTTCGTAGGTGTCGTCGTCATCGACGTGGCGCACGCGCACGATCAGCGATCCCTGCGCCAGGCGAATCTGCGCGGTGTTGTCGTCCAGATTAAGAAAGGTAATGCCGGTCATTGATCCCAAACGGATCGCGGCCGAACCCACATGCACTTCCGCTCGCGAATCCTGGTCAGCCCAGAGATCGTCGCCGGTCACTAAGGGACGGTTGGGGACTGCGTCGACCCAATCATCCTCACCGGCGGGACGGAACGAAACCGATCCCTGCAAATAGTTCAGCCGGCCGACGCGAGTGGGAGGATCCTGGGATTGATCATCCGCGTCATCTTGCGCTCTCGCGATGTTCGAGAACTGGAGTAGAAATGCCAGGCCTGCCAAGGCAAACACTGCGGCCGACACCCTCTGTTTTTTCATAATCACGCCCCTATGAAACACGAATGCCTACAGCAAATCTTACTCACATCTGGTGTGAACACGATAGATATATTTAAGTTTCCGGCAGGCGGAAGTGATTGGTCCTCAAGGAGCTTTAGCCGAAGCTTTGACCCGCAATTTCATAATGCTGCAATGTTCACTAGAATGTTGAGCAGTCCATTCTGCGGAGGCCATTAATGAATCTCTTTGTCAGATCTTGCTTAATGGCAGCGGTGCTCACAGCTTCGCTTGGCGTGCGTGCGCAAGAGCACTCCAGATTCTACGACCCCAATTTGCTGGCCCGGCTGTCGTTCGACAACTCCACTGCGCTCGAGACACAAGGATCTCAGCATATTTGCATCGCGGTTTCCAAAGATGGGAGTTACCGAATGGTGCGCCGGCTCGTCCGGCTCGTCGGCGCTTACTCGATGCTGCGCCTGGAAGGGACGCTGCCAGAGGAGCAACTCCAACAGTTGCAGAGGTTGCTGGGATCGCCGGACCTGAGATCCCTCCCGGGGAATCATACTGGGCTGATTCGTCAATCTGCCGAGAGCTTCGCGGCTGAGATTCCAATCTTAGGCAAACAGGTAGGCGATGGCACTCTGCACGTCCAATGGCTGAATGCGGATGACGAGAGTCCGTTTCCGCCGCCGGTCAGCAGAATTCTCGACTGGCTCAATCACTTTCAGCCCGGGAGTGCAAAGCTGCTGGGAGATCTTGAGTTCCAGGATGTGTGTCCATCTGTCGGGTTCAAGCTGCTCCAGCCGTCGGTAGCGGCCAACGCACGGTAGTTTGCCAGGCGATGGCCGCAACGTCGGACCGGCTGATCTTTATTCATTCCTTCAGCTTCGGCCTGGCGCAGGTATCCACGATTTTTTTCGGATCGATCGCGTCTTTGTCGACCTGCTCTTCCATGATCTTTCCATCTTTTCCGATCAGGAAGTTCACGCGGCGGGCTGCCTGGTATTGATCCTTGTAGATTCCGTACTCGCGGGTCACTTTGCCGCCCCAATCGCTCAGCAGCGGGAAGGTCACTCCAATCTGGTCGGCGAACGCTTTGTTGGAAAATGCGCTATCCATGCTCACACCCAAGACCTGGGTGTCGGCGGCTTCCAGGGTTCTCAAATTCGCCTGGAAGTTTTTCATCTGCTGCGTTCAACCCCCGGTGAAGGCAAAAATGTAGAAAGCCAGAACGACGTTCTTCTTGCCCCGGTAATCGCTGAGCTTCACGTCTTTCAGGTCGGTGCCATCGAAGTATTTCAGCGTGAAGTCGGGCGCCATGTCTCCCACTTTCGGCATCTGCGAACTCTCTTTCTGAGCGAGCAACGGAGCGCTCATTGCCAGCGAACTCGCCAGCAGCAATAACAGTCCCAGAGCTTCTGAGCGTTTCTTGTGCATGCAGAACCCCTCCTGCTCAGCTAGCATATCCTTCGGTAAGGCTTGCGGTAAACCCGTCGGTACTCGTCAGTCGACGATTCACGTTGCTCAACCTGCCCGCGAAACAGTACATTGCTCTTCAGAACTCCGGCAAGCATACGAATCCATCCGCCAATTCGATGAGCCTCGCCACTTTGAACGACATTTTCTTTGCCGCGGTGGAGCGCAATCTCGACCGCATGATGCTGTATCGAGAAAACGGCAAGTGGCTATCCATCTCGTCGCATGAGTTCGGCCGGCGCGTGGCGCACATCGTGCACACGCTCGACGATTTGGGCATCCGTAGTGGGGATCGCATCGCCATTCTCAGTGAGAATCGGCCGGAGTGGTCCATGGCCGATATGGCGTGCCTGCTGCTCGGCGCGGTAACGGTTCCTCTCTATACGACCCTGACTCCCGAGCAAACCGCTTTCGTGTTGCGAGATTCCGGATGCCGCGGCATTTTCGTTTCTTCCGACCAGCACCTGCATAAGGTGCTGTCCGTCTTTCCGCAGACGCAGCTCGAAAAAGTCTTTGTCATGGATTCGCTGGAGTTTACCGGTGATCTGGCACCGTTCGCCCAGAGATGCATGACCCTGGATCAGATGACGCGCGACGATCCCAGCCGCGACAGGCTTAGCCCCGAACTCGAGCGCCGCGCCCGCACGACCGTTCCCGACGATCTGGCTACAATCGTCTACACTTCGGGCACGACCGGAACGTCGAAGGGCGCCATGCTCACGCATGGCAACATCGCGTCCAACGTTTCCTTTTCGCTTACCGGATTTAACGTGCAGCCCGGCGATCTCAGCGTTTCATTTCTGCCGCTCTGTCATATCACCGCGCGTCATGTCGATTTCGGGATGATCTATCACGGCGTGACGCTGGCGTATTGCCCATTCCTCGATCGCCTGCCCGCCACGCTGTTGGAGGTGCAGCCAACAACTTTTGTCGCGGTGCCTCGCGTTTACGAGAAGATCTATGCGCAGACCGAGCAGAAGGCAAAGGGATTTCCAAAGCACGCGATCTTTCGCTGGGCACTTCGGGCCGGCCGGCGACACAAGCCCGAAATTCTGGCTGGCAAGACTCCGACATCGTTAAGCTGGAAACTCGCCAATAAGTTGGTCTTCTCGAAAATCCGCGAAGGCCTGGGTGGAAGGGTGAGAACTTTTATCTCCGGTGGAGCACCGCTGGGACGCGAACTGGCCGAATGGTATGCGACCGTCGGCATTCGAATTCACGAGGGCTACGGCCTGACCGAAACTTCCCCGGTCATCGCGGTCAATACGCCCATGCATCATCGCATTGGAACGGTGGGGAAGATTCTGCCCAATATCGAAGTCCGCATCGCGGAAGATGGCGAAATTCTGGTTCGGGGCCCGTCGGTGTTTCAGGGCTATTGGAATCGTCCGGAGGAGACCAAAGCCGCGCTCGAAAATGGATGGTTCAAGACCGGCGACATCGGTCAGATCGATGCGGACGGATATCTTTCCGTCACTGACCGCAAGAAGGATCTGATCAAAACTTCCGGCGGAAAATTCATCGCGCCCCAGCCGATCGAGAACGCGCTCAAACTCAACCCGTTCGTCGGCGTGCCTGCCATTATCGGAGACAAGCGCAAGTTTGCCGCCGTGATTATTTCGCCGAACTTCGCTTATCTGGAGGGGTGGGCGCGTGAGAACGAAATCGTATTTTCTTCGCGCGCCGAACTTGTGGCCAATCCAAGAGTGCAAACGCGCTATGAAGACGCAGTCGAGGAGGTCAACCAGAATCTTGCGCGCTTTGAAAAGCTGAAGCGCGTGATCGTCGTCTCGGACGAGTTCACCATCGAAAACGGAATTCTGACACCCAGTCTAAAGTTGAAGCGGCGCGTCGTCGAAGAGCGTTATCGCCGCGAGATCGACGAACTCTACGCCCAGGCTGAAGCTGTCGGCACGGTGTAACCCGAGTGCAACTTAGTCGTAGTAACCTCTTTGCATGAGGCGTCTCGTATTCTGGCTCCTGTTCCCGCTATCCACTTCCCTCGCCATTGCGCTCCAGACGCCGCAGCTCACGCCACGAATTCCTGTCACGCATTCACAGTCGAGCGCGGGTACGGAGAGCGTTCAGGAAAATGTTGTGTACGCCACAGTCAACGGCACAGAGCTGCATGTCGACATTTACAAACCCGCCGGAACCAGCACACGACCACGCCCCGCAGTCGTTCTCATTCACGGCGGCGGATGGAGTGCTTTCGACAAAAGCACGATGCGCGGCATGGGCGGATTTCTCTCGCGCTCCGGATTCGTCGCCTTCGCGGTCGATTATCGTCTGTTCAAAGGCAACCAGAACCTCTGGCCGGCCCAACTTGACGATGTGCAACGCGCAGTCCGCTGGGTGTGTGCATATGCGTCAAAATATGGCGTCGATCCCGATCACCTCGGCGCGTTTGGACATTCGGCCGGCGCCCAGCTCGCCGCGCTACTGGGGATGGAAGATACCCGCGACAATTCCGATCGCGCCCTGGCCAAGTATTCGAGCAGAGTGCAGGCGGTCGTCGATGTGAGCGGTCCGTCCGATTTCACAACGAATCACGATCCCGACGGAGATGAATTTTTGACTGCTTTCCTTGGAGCCTCCTATGCGAAAAATCCAGAAGGCTGGCGCGATGCCTCGCCGGTTTTCCATATTTCCAAGAACGATGCGCCGTTCCTGATTTTTCACGGCACCCAAGATCAGGACGTGCCCGTCGCGCAGGCGCAGGAACTTTATGACAAGCTGAAATCGGCTGGGGTTCCTGTAGAGTTGGTCAAAGTTGAGGACGTCCACACCTTCCGCACTCCTGAAGCGAGAATGCAGCTGGCCGTACAGACGCGCGAGTTTTTCAGCCGTTATCTCGTAGTCGGCCAATAGCGGCGATCAAGCAGAGCCGCTTACCCGGTGTGAGTGACTAGTGTTCTAACTTCACTAAACCACCAAGGACGCGAAACAATACGAAACCTGGGAAACCACTCTGCTTCCTTTGTGTGCCTTTCTGCCCTTTGAGGTGAATTAGGACACGGGCCTGTGTCCGGGAACCGTGCGCTCCGGCTCTTGTTTTCATTACAATGTTCCTATGTCGGACTCATTGATTATTGCTGGACACTCTTTCCGCTCCCGGCTCATCGTGGGCACGGGAAAGTACAAATCTTTTCAGGAAACGGCGCGCGCGCTGGAAGCGAGCGGCGCGGAGATGGTGACCGTCGCGGTGCGGCGCGTCAATCTCGATCGCAGCAAAGAATCACTCCTCGACTACATCGATCCCAAGAAATACTTTCTGCTGCCAAACACCGCCGGTTGTTACACCGCTGATGAAGCCATTCGCGCCGCGCGTCTTGGCCGCGAGGTGGGATTGTCGGACTGGGTGAAGCTCGAGGTGATCGGCGATCAAGCCACGCTTTATCCCGATGTGCAGGCGACGCTGGAAGCCACGCGCACCCTGGTCAACGAAGGCTTTACGGTTTTGCCCTACACATCAGATGACGTTGTGTTTGCCAAGCGTCTGGTCGATGCCGGTGCGGCTGCGGTGATGCCGCTGGGCGCTCCCATCGGCAGCGGTATGGGCATTCAGAATGAGGCCCATATTCGCATTCTGCGCGAGATGATCACCGGCGTGCCGCTGATCGTTGATGCTGGAGTGGGAACCGCATCCGATGCGGCGATCGCCATGGAACTGGGCGCCGATGCCGTGTTGATGAATACTGGAATTGCGAATGCGCAGGATCCTGTACTGATGGCCGAAGCGATGAAGCACGCTGTGCTCGCTGGGCGCGAGGCGTACCTTGCTGGCCGTATGCCGAAGAGGCTGTATGCGACGGCCAGTTCGCCGCTGGAAGGCGTGGTGAGATAAACGCTGGTAGGTCAGTGGAACCGGGAAGGAATTTCCTTCTGTACGGAGCGGCGGCAGCGATTCTCGCGTGTCGCCAGGTCCTAGCCTTCAGCGAGAACAAAAAGGGCGGCTTCTCAGCCGCCCTGAATTCCCGCTGCGCACAGGAACCGCAGCTACATCATCTTCACTGTGTCCACCTTAATCGAATCGCCGTTCACCGTTCCGGTCACGGCGACGTGATGTCCCTCGTGTCCCTTCAGCGCGTCCGGATTTTCTACCTGGAGCACTTTCTGATCGCCATCTTCTACCACGACCATCTTTGCTCCGGCAGCCAGGCACTTCTTCGTGCAGGCTTCGGCGCCGGCGTTCGCGCCTTTGGCTGCGCACTTATCGTCGACGATCCAGCCCTTCACAGTTGCGCTCTTCCCCATGCTGTCGAACGCCATTGCCGAAAGAGCGAGCACAAATAACAGCGCAAACAAGATCAGCAGAATTTTCCTCATGGCCGGTTTTTCTCCTTTTCAAATTCAGATTGCGGCCCCACACCGCAAAACCACAGTGAGTCGAGATCGAAACTAGTCGCCGTGTGATGGGCGAAAATGAGGCAGGCAGAAATATATCACAGCAAAACGACGAAGGTGTCATGCCGGTCTGCGTGCACTACCCGAGCGCGCTGCCGAGGGCGGCTGTCCCTACATGAATTCTCGAAAGAGACACCAAGGCACACGAAGGAAGGCAGCGGCTTTTTACGGGCTTTGTGTTCCTTCATGTCCTTTCTGGTTTAATGCCTGCTTGCGGAGTGATTCACGGGCGGTGGAACCGGCTTTGGTTGCGGGGCCGGGACATAGACATACTCGCCCGGCTTGGCATAGCCCAGTTGCTCACGCGCCTCTTTCTCAATTGCCTCTCGATCGCTCTTCAGTCCCTCAATCTGCTGCGTGTAGCGATCGTTTTCCTGCTGGACCTGCTGCAGTTGTTTTTGCAACAACTCGTAATCGGCGCGCTTCTTCCTGTAGACTACCATGCCATTTGCGCCGAACATGACATGCACAAACAGCGATATGGCCATGACCATGACGGAAATGGTGGCAATTCGCCGGCGCAGGCCATAAATCGTCTTGAGAATCGGACGAACACGCAGAATCCAGGATTCGGCCAAGGCTTCGGCCTGCGGAGCGCGTTCGACGACGGCGCGCAAACCATCTTCCGGCCTGGGCAGTCTGCGTATTGCGTGGATTGGGTTCAAAGGAAAAGTCTCACTCGAAAATCCAATGCTTGGCCGCGGTGCTCAACTTCTCAAGCCCGTGCTCGCTTCGCGCCTCCGAATAAACTCGCACCACGGGTTCGGTTCCCGACAGTCGATAGCACACCCACGAGCCGTCGCTGAAGACCAGCTTGAGCCCGTCGGTGCGTACCACCTCGCTGACCTCGTGGCCGCAGAATTCCCGCGGATCTTGCCGCAACTTTTCAGTGAACTTCTGCTTGACCTCTGCCGTCAATCGGAAGTTCTCCCGTTTCGGATAATAGGAACCAACTTTGTCACTGAGCCCCTGCAATTGTTCGCCGAGTGATTTGCCCCGTCTGGCGACGGCTTCCGCGCACAGCAGTCCGGCGAGCACGCCGTCTTTTTCTGGAACGTGATGGCGAATCGACAAGCCGGCGCTCTCTTCTCCGCCAATTGCAATCTTGTCCTGCATGATCAACTCGCCAATGTACTTGAATCCGACCGGAGTCTCATACAGCTCCACGCCGTGATGCGCGGCCAATGCGTTAATCAGATTCGTGGTCGCGACCGATTTGGCTACACCATTTTTCCAGCCGCGGCTCTCGACCAGGTAATCGAACAGAATTGCAATGACGTAGTTCGGCTGCAGAAAAGTTCCATCGGCGTCGACAATGCCGAAGCAGTCGGCGTCGCCGTCGGTTGCGATGCCGATCTGTGCTCCCGTCTCGCGCATCTTCTGGCGCAGATCCTCGAGCAGATGGTCGTCAGGTTCCGGCGCATGTCCGCCGAACAGCACATCGCGATAATCGTGCACCGTCTCCACCTGAACGCCTGCGCTGCGCAAAAGTTCGTCGGAATATCCCCGGGAAGATCCCCACATGGGATCGAAGGCCACATGCAGTCCAGCTTTGCGAATGGCGTCGAGGTCGACGATCTCTCCGAGGCGTTTGAGATACACGGGCTTGGGATCGAGCGTCTCGGGCTTTATAGCTATTGTTTCGGCATCGCGACTTGAGCTTTCCGAAGCGTCGGCGGCAACAATTTCCCCCTCGATCTCCTTCGTGACTTCCGGCAAAGCCGGGCAGCCATCTGGCGTCGAGAACTTGATGCCGTTATATTCCGGCGGATTGTGCGACGCCGTGAAATTGATGACGCCATCGGCTTTGATCTCGGTGACAACATAGGCGAACGCGGGCGTGGGCGCGGGATCGGGGACAACAAGCGGAGTGATGTTGTGCGCCACAAGAATTTCCGCCGCCATGGAGCAGAATGTTTCGCCCAGAAATCGCGGATCGCGTCCCACGATCACGCGCGCGCCGTGCGGCTTTTGCGAGGCCACGTAGCGCGCGATTCCGAGAACGGCGCGGCGCACATTGGCAAAGGTAAATTCCTCGGCCATGATCGCCCGCCATCCCGATGTGCCGAATTTGACTTGCACTGGCATTCAGAACCTTTCTTGCGTGGAGTAGTAAAGTTGCTATTGCGGAATCATCAGACGAAGGCAGATTTTATATGACCAACAAACGGATCGTCCTCACCACCTGCGGCTCCGAGGAAGAAACCGACAGAATCGCGCACTATCTCGTCGAGAATCGGCTGGCGGCTTGCGTCAATGTCATTCCGCGGATCAAGTCGATCTACCGCTGGCAAGGGAAGGTCGAGTCATCGGAGGAACGCCTGCTGGTGGTGAAAACGACAGCAGAACAATTCACGCAGATTCAGGATGCGATCAAAGAACTACATTCTTACGAACTTTCCGAGTGCATTGCGATTGCGATCGACGACGGCAGCGCGGCGTATCTGGAGTGGGTTGAGGAGAACGTGAGATAAGCGTTCCGATTGGGAGAGCATTCCCACAGAGAGTACAGAGGATTCATCGGCACAAAACTGACGATGAAAAGCCGCTGCCGAGCTTCGCTCGGCCAGACAGCCGAGGGCGGCTGTCCCTACATTAATCTGAGACTTTCCGTCCGCGCAGGTTCAGCCGCCAATAGTCCAGCGAAAATGGTGGATCATCTTCGGCCGCTTGTTCCGTGAGCCTGGCCATGAATTGAGCGCGCTCGGCCGCGCTCGGGATATTTTCGAGGTGACGCCGAAGGATGATATTGGGAACGAATTCGCGGTAATGCTCCGCGTTATCCAGAATGGTCAACGCGGGCTCGACGGAGGTCTCCACATCAATGAAGCCGGCACGGCGTAACGTTTCGGCAGAGCTCTCGGCGTCCTCGAATAGCCAGGGCTCGCGGAAACCTTCAAAGTAAGCCGCAAATTGCCGTGAGGCCGCGAGAGCGTTAGCTCTCTGGCGCAGGCGCGCGATGTTCGGACCACCGCCGCATTGCGCTTCGAGCCAGCCTCCCGGAGCGAGTGCGCGGTAGAGATTCCCAAACAATCGATCGTGATCGAGTACCCAATGAAATGCGGCGGTGCTGACGATACCGTCGAAAGCGTTCGCAAAAGGCAGGTGCGAAAGATCGCAGGCGACCAGGCTTACGCGTCCTCCGGACTGAGCCAGATGCTCGCGCGCGGAAGACAACATGTTCTGCGAGAGATCGACACCGACAACTCTCCCGCCCGGAAGCGCTTCCAGAAGCTCGCCGGTGAGGCGTCCTGTTCCGCATCCGGCGTCGAGGACAAGTTCATCTCCGCGCAGCCACAATCTCGCCAGGACTTTCTTGCCCCAGGTTACTTGCGGAGCGGAAAGACGGTGATAGACCGAAGAGTTCCATTCGCGGGAAGTGGGATTTGCATGCTCTGACATTACTTTTCTTGCGCGCCCTTCAGGATTATCCGAGTGGATCCGCGTGAATCCGTGGCAGAAGAATTAGATCTCAGATCGCAGTCAGTGCCTGATCAAGATCTTCGAGAATGTCGTCGACCTTCTCGATGCCCACTGAGATGCGCACCATGCCGTCGGTGATGCCGATCTCGCGCCGGGCTTTCTCCCCCAGTCCCGCGTGCGTCATGGTCGCGGGATGCGAAATGAGAGTCTCGACGCCACCGAGAGATTCGCCGAACGAGCAGAGACGGACGCGCTTCAGCATTTTGTTCGCGTTCTTGAGCGAGCCGGTTTCGAAGGTGATCATCGATCCGAAGCCGGACATTTGGCGCTTAGCTAATTCGTGCTCGGGATGGCCGGGCAATCCAGGATAGAGAACCGATTTCACTTTCTTATGCTTCGTCAGGAAATAGGCGACCACGCGCCCGTTGCGATCGTGAATCTCCATCCGCGCGGCGAGCGTCTTGACCCCGCGCAGAACGAGCCAGCATTCAAAAGGAGACAGAATCGCGCCGGAAGCTTTCTGCAGGAAAGCGAGTTTGTCAGCGTGTTCCTGCTTCGCGCAGACGACAACTCCGCCGAGACCGTCGCTGTGGCCATTGAGAAATTTAGTCGTCGAGTGCACGACCAGATCAGCGCCGAGGGCCAGTGGCTGCTGGAAATAGGGCGACATGAACGTGTTGTCGACGACCAGGTCCACTTTCTTGCGGCGGCAAATCGCGCTGATCGCGCCGAGATCGCTGAGACGCATCAGGGGATTGGTCGGCGTCTCGACGTAGACCATGCGCGTGTTTTTGCGGATGGCCTTTTCGATATTCGCGGCGCGCGTCGTGTCGATGTAAGAAAATTCCAGGCCGAAGTCCGACATGACCTGGTTGAACAGGCGCGGCGTGCCTCCATAGAGATCGTTGCCGCAAACCACATGATCGCCGGATTTCAGCGTGCTCACGAGGGCGTGAATCGCGGCCATGCCGCTCGCAAAAACGCGGGCTGCGAGGCCGCCTTCGAGCGCAGCAAGATTTTCTTCCAGGCGAGTGCGGGTGGGATTGGTGACGCGGGAATATTCGTAGCCTTTGTTTTCGCCGATGCCTTGCTGCACGTACGTGGAAGTCGGATAGATGGGGACAGTGACCGCTCCAGTGAGCGGATCGGGTTCTTGTCCGGCGTGGATGGCGAGTGTAGCGAAGCCCGGCTTCTTCTTATAGTTCATCTTGGTTGAGGATCAGATTCCGCCTTCGAAAATTTTCTTCGAAAGATAACGTTCGGCCGAGTCGGGAATGATCGTGACGACGCGCTTTCCCGGCCCTAGTCTTTTTGCGACCTGGAGAGCAGCGAAAACCGCAGCTCCGCCGCTGGAGCCGGCTAAGACGCCCTCCTTCGCCGTGAGCAACTTCACGGTTTCGAAGGCATCGTCGTCGTTGACCATAGCGATTTCGTCGCATGCGGAGCGATCGAACGTCTGCGGAATGAAGCTCGCTCCAATGCCTTCCACCTTGTGCGGCCCGGATTCGCCTCCGCCAAGAACTGATCCCTGAGTTTCGACCGCGACGGCGAGAACGCGCGGCAGTTTTTCTTTCAGGAAACGGGCGACGCCGGTAAATGTTCCGCAGGTTCCGCAGCCGACAACGACAGCATCGATACGGCCTTCCATCTGTTCGAAGATTTCGTGAGCTGTCGTCTCGTAGTGAAAGTCAGGATTAGCCATGTTCTCGAATTGTCCGGCCATGAACGCCTTCGGATCCTGGGCGACGAGTTCTTTGGCGCGGCGAATGGCGCCCGACATCCCCTCAGCTTCCGGGGTGCGCTCGACCTCGGCGCCGAGAGCGCGCATGATTGTGATTTTTTCCTGAGAGAAATTCTCGGGCACGAACAAGTTGACCTTATATCCGCGATTGACTCCGATCAGAGCGAGTCCGATGCCGGTATTGCCGGCGGTCGCTTCGACGATGGTGCCGCCGGGTTGGAGCGAGCCATCCTGCTCGGCGCGGCGGATGATGCCGATGGCCGCGCGGTCTTTCACGCTGCCGCCCGGATTCAAATATTCGAGCTTCGCAAATAAGGCGGCGGATCCGCTGGGAACGAGCCGCTTCAACTGGAGCATGGGAGTCTCGCCGACCAATTGAGTAATGTCGTCGGCGACGCGCAGGTGGGACATTGCGGGCGTTTTCGAACTCACATTACAGGGTACGGGCGGGGTGGGAAATCGTCAAACTAGGGCGGACGCCGTCGTAAAGGTCCGATCTTCCACTGCGGCGGCTGACGCTTCTCAGAGCGGCGGCGTTACGGCGCGACCGAGGTCGGGCCCTGATACGAATCGTCGAGTTCTGACCCGCACAGGTTCGCCAGCGGGATAGGAGGATGCAGTCAGTTTGGCTGCAGCACGCCGCCGTATTTTTCCAGCCACTTGAGTTCTTCGCGCACCTTGATTTTGCCGTGCCAAGGATTCTTCGTCAGGTCGTGACCTTCACCGGGAAAGATCAGCAGAGCGTGGGGAATGCCGAGCGAGTAGAGCGCGTGTTCGAGCAGATAGTCTTCGAGCACGGCGACGCGGATATCGTCGGCGCCCGCGACCAGGTGCGTGGGCGTGGTGACTTTGTTGATCTGGAAGATCGCCGCCTCATCGTGATAACGCTGCTGCGCTTCCCAGGGACGTCCGCCGAGAGAGTAGGCGTCGTCGTAAGTCGTGTCGTCATTGCCCCAATTGCCGACATGCTCGACCGCGCCGGCACCGGTGACGGCGGCTTTCCAGCGCGTAGATTGCGTGATGAGCCAGTTGGTCATGTATCCGCCGTAGCTGTAGCCACCCACGGTGAGATGATCGGGATCGGCGATGCCGTCTTTCACGAGCACGTCGACGCCTTCGAGAATATCTTTGCCGGGACGCGAGACAATTTGCGGAACGATCTGCTCGAGAAATTTATCCCCGTAGCCGGTCGAGCCGCGATAGTTAGGCTCGAAGACGAGCCATCCGTTGGTGGCCGCGAGCGCGGCCCACTGATACCAGTCGGCTTCGAAGTGATTGCCGTCGGCGTCGTTCGGACCGCCGTGAATGAAGGTGAACAGTGGCAGATGCTTGGCTTCGAACTTGCCCGGAGGATAGATGAGCATGCCTTCGATGGCTGTTCCGTCGTCGGCTTTCCAGCGGTAAGGCTTGCCTTGGGGAAGATCTTTTTCTGCCAGCGTGCGATTGAAGGAAGTGATCGGACGGGCCTGATCGAGTTTGTCGGGGCTCTCGGCGAGATAGATCTCTTCCGGCTTGCTCAGCGAAGAATAAATGAACGCGACGCGTGGCGAGTGCCTGGCAGCGGAAATGTCGCCAAAAGTTCCTGGCCAGGTGCCGATGGTCTGCAGCGGGTCAGAAGGCTTCGTCACCGAGTACATTTGCACTTCTGTGCCAAGGCGCGCAGACGCCAGAATTGAATTTCCGGCCACGGCGTAGGCGTCGACACTGCCGACGAAGTTCTTGCTCCATTGTTCGACCGCATCAGCGCCCGCCTCAGGATGCTCGGTATCGATCCAATAAAGATGCGGCTGCAGATCGCGGTAGGGGCCCATGGGATCTCCGACATCGATGGTGAAGAAAATGTGGCGGCTATCGTTGGCCCAGCGGGGATGGGTTTCAACAGCGGTGTTATGCGTGATGCGGACGGGCTGAACCAGCGCCGGGTTCGGGCTGGCGTTTCCCGAGCTGCCGGCAGACGCGGTCGAGGACGCCTGCGCCAGATCGACGACGTAGATTTCGACATCGTCATATTTTTCCTCACGCTGGTTGATGGCATTGCTTAGAAAAGCCAGCTTGCTGCCGTCCGGGGACGCAAATAGTTTGTCGACCCGAAGCGCGGTGATGGCAATCGGGCGAGCGCCGGGCGTAAGATCCGGTTGCTCGTCGGAGTCATCTTTCTTGGTGTCGCTTTTCGCCGGCGCGGCGGCGTGGCGGGCGAGAGCGTCGGCGAGATCGAGCGCGAAGATCGTATCGCCTCGTTCGGCGGCGCGGTATTGGACGACGTCTTTCCATTCCTTCTTGTAGTTGTCTTTTTGCGTCTTGCTCCAGGGCTGGCGGGTCGCGAAACAGACCGTACGCGAGTCGGCAGACCACGTAAACGCATGCACGGGTTCTGCGCCCTCGGTGATGGCAAAAGCTTCTCCCCCGCTGGGCGAAATCAGATAGACCTGACTGGGCGGCTCATCTTTTGCATCATCGGAATCGGAATCGCCGTCGTCGGACTTGGCGCTGGAAGTCTTGCGTTCAGAGAGGAAGGCAATCCAGCGTCCGTCGGGCGACCATTGCGGATCCGAATCATGACCGGACTGCGTAAACTGGATCAGCGATCCGCCATTGTCACCCCGGTAAAGCCAGAGATCGTGGCGGAAAATCTGCTGATCCCAGTCGGCGCGCTCGGTTTCGATGAGAACCGATTGGCCGTCGGGCGCGATTTCAAGCGCGGGAAAGCTGACGGAGTTGAAGAATTCGTCGAGCGCTAGCTTCGGCTTGGTTTGATTTTGGTCGGCGAGAACGACAGAACATGTGAGTGCGAGGAACAGGACAATCTTTTTGATTGGCATAGGGCCCCGTGGGAAGAAGCGTTATACAACGCGGGATTCGGTGGAAGCAAGATGGCCTGTCATGCGCAAGAATTGCGACGCAACGGAAATTCGGAATTCCGGCAGTGTGCTTCGTCGAAAATCCCGCTTCTCGCAAAACCGGCGAGAAGTGGGGCACCCCATTCTCATCCCTATTCTCATTCTCAGGACGCCGCAATTTATCGCGATGGTTCGGCGCTCTTGAGAGCGTCGTCGAGGCACTGCTCCTGATGAGAGTGCTCGATCACGCGCCATCCGTCATCGTAATCGCTAAAAGCGACGTTGGACTGATACCGCACGTCCGACGAATAGAGGGCTGCGCCGATTTCATTCAACGGAATCCAATGCCACGTGAATTCGACATCGGCGACGTTGCCCTGCTTGCTGATGCCCGTAACGGCGACTAATTCCCTTCTCGCCGCCGGAATCGAAAACGAAGGTTTAGCGGCGTCGTCTGCGGAAATCAGCGTGTGCACCGCGTCGACGCCGGAGGGAGTCAGCGTGATGTCCCAGCATGGCGGAGGGACGACGCCTGCGGGGCAGGCGGCGTTGCTGGCGGAGATCCATCCATGCTGCTGCAGGGCGAGAAATTCCGGAGAAGTATAGTCCCTGCTCGAGATGATGCCAGTTTGGAGCGTAACGGGTTGCGGTTTTCGGAAAACTTCCGAGGCCGCGATCAGATCCGAAGCCAGACGGCGGGTGAGGAAGTAGCGAGGAGAGCAGGAGATGCAGAAGAGTAACAGAATGAGCGAAATTGATTTCTTATGCATGGAAGTCAGCTTCTGCCCTAGTCGCAACCTAACCCACTTCTGGCTAAGGCAGCCAGGAGTGCGGTATCGGTGGTTCACGCTCGCTGCACTCGCGGTGCGGAGGAATGCCTCCGCCCCCACACAACACAGTCAATTCCCGCCCTGGTCGCACAGAGCGCAACCAGGATGGTGCACCCAATAATTACCGACTGGTGATTGTAAACAAGCGAGAGCGTTTGCGGGGCAGGAAAGGACGGGAAGCTATCTGGCCGTCGAATTCGCGGGCCCATCGCCCGGGGATCTGAGCCGAGCAACTTGGGCATCGGCCTTCGGGCGTGAGACGGTAATCCTGAATGAAATAGCCGTAACGGCTGATCAGCGTTTCTCCGCATTGTGGACAGCGAGTGTCTTCCAGATCACCGGTGATCCCCGGCAGATTTCCGGCGTAGATGTAGCGCAGACCAGCGGCGCGTCCGATCTCGGCGGCGCGGAGCAGGTCGTCGGGCGTGGTGTCGCGTTCGTCATTCATCTTGTAATCGGCATGGAATGCGGTGACGTGCCAGGGAATGTCGACCGAGATGCCGGCGAGAAATTCAGTGAGTTGGCGCAGTTCGTCGTCGGAGTCATTGAAACCGGGAATGAGGAGCGTGACGATTTCGAGCCAGAGCCCCATCTCGTGAATGCGGCGAATACTCTCGAGGATAGGCCCGATGCGGCCGCCGAGCTCGTGATAGTGACGGTCGCTGAAGCTCTTGAGGTCGACCTTGTAGAGATCGATCCAGGGGCGAAGAAATTCGAGCACCTGCGGCGTGGCGTTGCCGTTGGAGACGAATCCGGTGAGCAGGCCTGCGGCTTTCGCTTCCTTGAAAACGGCGACCGCCCATTCGCTGGTGATGAGCGGCTCGTTGTAAGTGCTGACGAGAACTTTCGCGCCTTGATCGAGCGCATCGCGAACCATGGCTTCCGGAGAAACTTCCAGCGGCGGCGAGATCGCATTGGGATCGCGCAGCGCCTGCGAAGTGACCCAGTTCTGGCAGTATGCGCAATGTAGGTCGCAGCCCAGCATCCCAAAACTGTAGGCCAGCGCGCCGGGGTGGGCGTGAAAGAACGGCTTCTTTTCGATGGGATCGCACTGCATGCCGGCGGTGTATCCCCAGGGAACAAACAGCTTGCCGCCGCGATTGAAGCGGACTTTGCAGACGCCGGGCTGGCCTTCGGGAATGGGGCAACAGTGGCCGCAGGAAAAACAGCGGAGGCGGTTGTTCTCCAGTCTCTGGTAAAGCGAAGCATCGGCTTCGCGCACGCGTTCATCGAGGATGGAACGCAAACTGGGCATGACTGCTGCCTCTATTTTAGCGCCGTGCACAAGATTGGTCTGCGTGCGACGGTTTTCAATTCATTGGGGACGCCAAGCGTCGCCGAACTTCGCTCGGCCGGACAGCCGGGGCGGTTGTCCCTACATGGAATTCTTCGAGACAAGACACAAAGGAAACCATCCTGGATCCCGCCTGAATTCCTGTGCTCGGCGTTCGCTGTGTCGAAAGTCCCCGCTTCTCCGAAAGGCAGGAGAATTGGGGGCCCGGCCCTCGGGATGACGCCAGTCCTGCAATGCCCTTTAGCTTTACCGAGTAGGGTCGCGTTTGGCAGCGGAGTTGTGCTGATCGAGCCACCGGCTGGCGTCGAGTTCGATCGAAGCCACCTGCGCGTGCGTCAGACGCGCCGCTACGAGCGGGGCGAGAACTTTGCTGTTTTCGTCGCCATTGGCGCGAGCGAGAACCATCCAGAAATAGGCTTGATTGAGATTCTGGGGAATATCGCGGCCGCGGAAATAGATTGAGCCCAATTTCGATTGCGCGGAAACGTTGCCCTGCTCGGCGGCCTGGGTGAACCAGCGCGCAGCTTCGCGTTCGTCCTGCTTGACACCTTCGCCACTCACATAACGCAATCCCAGCAGATTCTGGGCGGCCGGATCGCCCTTCTCCGCCATTTGCGTGAGTTGGTCGAGCGTGGCCGTTTCGACGGTGAGAGGCATAGCGGACGGATTAGCGGGCGCAGTAGGAGCGGACGCAAGCACGCTCTGCAAATGAGCCGATCCGCGGGCTTGAATTTTTTTCTGGATCAGCGGCGCCGAGATATAACCCAGTACTAGAAAGATCGCGGCTCCGGCGGCGATGAGGATAAATAGCAGTGAGCGTGGCAGCTTAATTCCGCTTGAGCTCTTCTCTTCCACCGTGGTCTTTTCTTTTTCTTGCTCCGGCTGCGCCGCAAATAACACGCTACCCGGGGGAGAAGGAAAGGTCTCGGACGGAGCGACAGGTTTGAGTTCGGGGAGGCTTTCGGCACGGGCTGCGCGATTGACGGCAACTAACACGGTCTCGCCAAGACGCTGAAGCACTCGGCTGTCGCTGTCGGTAAAAGCGTTGGGCTGGGCGGAGAAGACTTCGAGAATGCCAATCGATTTTTCGCCGACACGGATCGGAACCGCGAGCATGGAGCGGAGACCGAGAGCGCGGCAACTTTCGCGGTCAACGCGCGCGTCGGTCTCGGCGTCGTCGCAGCGCAATAAAGTTCCAGTGCGCACGCACTCGCCGGAAAAACCGGAGCCCGATTGCAACCGCGCTCCAACTGGCGGAGCGTCCGCACCCGCACTGGCGCGGCAAACCATGAATGTCGGATCTTTGTCGATGAGCGCGATGGCCGCTCCTGAGGCGTGCACCAGCGTTTGGGCGCGGGCCGCGAGCAACTGCAGGGCGCCGGCGAGATCGCGTCCCAGAGCCTCGACTTCACGCTGCACCGCGTTGACGGCGGCCAGTTTGTCGCTATGACCGGCGCGGATCGGCGCGGACTCGATACGAGAAGCCGGTGGTGGAGAAACGGGGCCCGCGGATTCTGCGGCATTGGCCGCGCCGGTCATGGCATTCAGAAAGAGCCACTCCCGCAGGCGGAGCAACGACAGCGGCCGCAGTTCGGAAAAGCGCACCCCAGTTCGTCCCGTGACGTTCGACCAGATTACCTGTCCCGTGGTGTAGATGTGATCGGAACATTCCGAGAGATCGAGGCACAGATTCACTCTCTGCCCGTGTTCGAGCGGAGTATGGCATTGAATGGCGACACCATCTTCGCTGATGTCGACGATCTCGTGCAGTTCGAGCATCGGATTTTTCGCGTCAGCACTGAAGCTGGCGTAGGCCGGAGTCTGCACGCGATGCCGCACGCGGCGGCGGCGGTTCGGTTGCAGAGAGTTCCACGAAGACGAGGTAGGAGCAGCCATACAGCACCGGGACCTTGCCGCTACATATTAACCCGGGAACTGTGGAAAAGTATGCACCGAAGAAGCGCAACGGGGAAGACTCGGTAGGGCCACGGGCTGATCCGGCCCTGCCGGGCGTTTCAGGCGACCCGGTGAGAGCGCTGGGCGCGCTGCAGGCTCGAAATCCGCGAGATCGCGGCGACCATCATGCTGGAAAGCAGTTGCATGGTGGCGACGTCGCGCTCGTCAAAAGCTCCGGGCGACGAGGAGAGCACTTCGAAGACTCCTAACGTGCGGCGGTAATGACGGAGCGGCGAAACCAGGATGGAGCGGACTCCCAGGCGCCGGCAACTGGCCAGATCGACGCGCGGATTGCGTTCGGCATCGTGGCAGAGCATAACCTCTCCTGACCGCACTGCTTCGGCGGAAATCCCGCTCTCGGTCTGAAGACGAACTCCGAGATCGGGAGCGGTTCGGCCGGCGCGGGCACGGCAGACGATTTCCTCGCCCGATCGCAGAGCCATAGCCGCGCCGGTGGCTCCGGTGAGATGCTGGGCGCGCTCCGTGATGGCGCTGATGGCAGGCTCGAGATCGAGTTCAGCCGGCTGAATTTCCATTTCTTCCGGCACAGTAACGGCTCGAAATCCGGAGGCCGGATGAGCCGCATTCGCCACCCGAAGCTGGCTGCGCATGGCCAGTGAGGGCAGGCGCGAATGGTCCACGGAGTCGACGTCGCACACAGCCGGATCGGGCACGGTACGGAGAAGATCGCGCACCAGGTCGTTGAGCTCCGCGTCGGTGATGAGATGCGCCGTCTGCTGGTGAAGCAGCGATCCGCCCAAAACGCGCGACAAACCGATGAGCGCCCGGCTTCCGCAGGCCAGGCAGTACGGTTTGCTATTGGCGCTGATCAGCTCACACTGAATGCAAAAAGTTGCGGACTGCAGAGGAACAAAACTGACGTCTCGAAAGGTAGTTCCGTACACGCTCTTGCCAAACATGAGTGTTGAACCCTCACTGATTTCACGGTGCTGTCGAAGGTAACCAGAGTGGCCGGCGCGAAAAAGTGACAGTGCAGGTTCCCATGTGGAAAACAGATATTTCTTAATTAACCACAAAGGGCACAAAGGTACACACAAGCCGGGGTTGCTTGTGTCTGCGCCTTCGATTATCCTTTCATTACGCGCCGGCTGATCCGCCGGTCGCAGAACTGGGGGAAACCATGGAGTGGACAGCACCTGCTTTTGAAGAAGTTTGCCTGAACTGCGAAATTAATTCCTACGCCAGCGCGAAGCTGTAAGCCATCCTGCTCAGGGGTGTGATCCGCCGTTCGCATCCCGCGCGATGATGCGAGCAATGCGTTCGCCCGCCCGGCCATCCCAGAGCGGTACGACTCGCGCGCCTTTGCATCGAGAATGCGTCTTCTGCTGCAGAATCTCTGTGACTGCACTGCGCAATTTTTGCAAGTCCCGCCCGATAAGCTGATTTGTCCCGTGCGTGATCGTGATGGGCCGCTCGGTATTTTCGCGGACCGTCAAACAGGGCACTCCCAGAAAAGTGGCCTCTTCCTGAATACCGCCTGAGTCGGTGATCACCACGGCAGCGTGGCGCTGCAGGCCCAGAAATTCGAGATAGGGCAAGGGATCGAGCAGGTTGAGACGCGCGCTCGTTTCGCCTGCAGCAAGCGTATTCAGCGCCTTGCGCGTGCGCGGATGCACCGGAAAAACCACCGCGAGTTCGGCACTTAACTCGACCAGTGTAGCCAGCAATTCCTCGAGCCACGGAAGATCATCGACGTTGGAAGGCCGGTGCAGCGTGATCAGTGCGTAAGGCGAAGGAACTGCCGGAGGAAATTCCTTTTCGGCGCGCGGCAGCAAGCGCACCAGCGTATCGATCATCACGTTTCCGACCAGATGAATCTTGGAAGGGGCAATGCCCTCGCGCAGAAGATTTTCATCGCCATCGGCGGAGGGGGTAAACAGGAGATCAGAAAGCTGATCGGTCAGAAGCCGGTTGATTTCCTCGGGCATAGTTCGGTCGCGGGAGCGCCGTAAGACATTCAAGAACAGCATGTTCAGGCCAGAAATCATCCCTGAGGCATCCGTGCTTCAATGCGTTTGGGGTGAGATCCTGATTGCGCTCGGAAGCCAGGACTGCTAAACGCACGCCTAGCGAACTCCCAACAACCCCAGGATCACCGTCAGCAGCATGACAATGAACACAGTC